>NZ_BAAILO010000008.1:0-3466 GCF_054589115.1 Cupriavidus sp. 8B
ATCGATTAATGTGCACAGGTCAGTAATGTGGGGCGAGTCGCTCTCCGCATCGGCCGGACACCGGATTTCAGGCGACGACTGCACATTAGTGCAATGATCAGAATCTCTTCTTGCGTTCACTCGAAAGGAGACTCTGATGATTCGCGAGCTTCTGCCCACGGCCTACGCACGACATCTTTCCCTGCCACTGCTCGGGCCAATTCTTGACGATTTTGATGACTGGCTCGTCACGCAGGGATACCGTTTCAACTCCCGTCAGTCCTATGTTCTTCGCTGTACGGCCATTGATACGTATTTTCGCAAACGCCATCAAACTACCCTTGCGTCACTAACACCAGAGAGCCTGCGCAAGTGTTCACAGTATTTTCGACGCCGTCCCGGTGGAATATCCAACACTGTTGGCTGCTTGCAGCGCTTTCTCCAAAGTCAGCATATCGTTGCCGTTCCGAATCCACGTGCGGATACCCCGTTTGAGGCTCCGGTCGCTGCCTACATGCAGTACTTGAGCGAAGTCAGGGGATTGTCTCCGAGTACTGTTCAGCGACATGAGCACACGGCCTGGCAACTATTGCGTTACCAGCTCGATTCGGATCCCACCTTTCGTCTGGCGAACTTTACCCAAGCCCATATCGAGCGTTTCATCATCTACGCTGGCAGTCGATACGGCCGGAGCTCACTTCAGCACGTCATTTCTGAGCTGCGCGGCTTCTTGCGATTCCTCGCCTTGCGAAGCGAGGTCCCTTCCGGACTGGATCGACAGATTGATGCGCCCCGAGCCTATCGCCTGGAACACCTGCCGCGGGCTGTGCCGTGGGATACGGTTACGGCTCTGCTAGGGTCGATAGATCGCAAGTGCGCCAGTGGAGTGCGCGATTACGCCATGTTCCTGCTCATGGCGACCTACGGACTGCGTGGGTGCGACATCGCGAGCTTGCGATTGGACGACATCGATTGGCATGCTGGCGAGATCCACATCAATCAATCTAAAACTAGACACCCTCTGATTCTTCCGCTGACCGATCCGGTCGCCGCAGCTCTGATCGCTTATCTACAGGAGGCTCGCCCGCCCGCAGCCAGCCGTCAGGTTTTTCTAACTGCCATTGCACCCGTCCTGCCCATAACTAGACAAGCCCCCGGCTATGCATTCCGCTTTCGTGCCAAGCAAAGCGGTCTCACTACCCAGTTTCACGGTGTTCATTGTCTGCGCCACTCCTACGCGGTGCACTTGCTTCGCGAGGGTATACCGCTCAAGACCATTGGTGACCTTCTCGGTCATCGCAGCACAGAAAGCACGTGCGTGTACCTCCGGCTCGATTTCGAGGAGCTACGCGAAGTGGCGCTACCACTGCCAATCCCGGCAACCGGGAAGGAGGCCATATCATGAAGCATACGACCGAGACCTGCCTGTCCTCATCGATCCGCCGTTACGTGGAACTGAAGCAGGCATTGGGGCGAGACTTTACGAAGGAGCGCCGTGTTCTCGAAACTATAGAGACCTTCATGATCCGTACCGGCGCGGCCGATTGGACGCAGAGTGCATTTGAGCAATGGTGCAGAACGTTCGCTCATCTGTCGCCGACCGTCCGACGCAACTGGATGCGGATCGCGCGCAATTTTTTCCTCTACCTCCAACGCACCGAGCCGACCTGCTTCGCGCCAGATGTTGGTGACTTTCCACGACCGCACCAGCCCGTGCGGCCCCACATCTTTACCGACCTGGAGATCATCTGGCTGCTGCAGGCTGCGGCAAAGCTAAAACCCGTGCCGCGTTCCCCCTTGCGGCCGGAGATCTTCCACTTGGCGATCGTGCTGCTCAACACGACTGGGATGCGGCGCGGAGAACTGGCATGTCTGACCATTGCGGACTATGACCAGCGCACCAGAAGTCTGCTCGTGCGTGAAGCCAAGTTCCACCGGTCTCGTTATCTGCCGCTCTCCGCCGATGCGAGTCGGGAAGTGGAAACTTACCTAGCCACCAGGCGGCAATGCAATTTGCCCATGGAAGCAGACTCGCCGCTGTTGTGGAATCGCTATTGCAATGGATATTCGGGTTGTGGCCTCGGAGACGGGATTCATGAGCTTATACGTGAAACGGGTATTCGCACAACGGACGGGCGATTACCGCGGGTGCATGATATGAGGCACTCCTTTGCAATTCGTGTTCTCCTTCGATGGTATAAAGCCGGCGTTGATGTTCAAGTCAAGCTACCAGCGCTTGCGACATACATGGGACACGTATCGATTTCTTCGACCGAGTACTACCTTCCGTTTGTTGCAGAGCTTGCCGCTGCGGCCAGCAACCGCTTTGCGGGTCGCTATGGCGCGCTCATTCAGCCGTCCCCCGGTGGAGGTGCACTATGAAAAATACGTACCCCAACGCGCTGGCACGCGCAGTACGCTCATTCTTCAGCCAGTACCTGACCGAACAACGTGGCGTGAGCCGGCATACCGTGCTCAGTTACCGCGATTCGATGATTCTGCTTCTGCGCTTCATCGCTGCGTCCCAGCACTGTGATCCAGTGAAGCTGGAACTGGATGCGATCTCGCCAGAGGTGGTTCTGGCATTTCTGAACTACCTTGAACAAGAGCGTCACAACAAGACCTCCTCGCGCAACGTGCGGCTCGCTGCCATTCATGCATTCTTTCGATATGTCGCAACGCATGCTCCCGAGAGGATTGAACAGGCTCAGCGAATTCTGGGAATCCCTTTCAAGCGCACGCGAACCGGATCAATCGACTATCTCGAGGAAGACGAAATTCATGCCGTTATGGAATGCATCGATCGAAGCACCCCGTATGGTCGCCGCGACTACGCGCTACTCGCTGTACTATTTAACACAGGCGCTCGGGTCCAGGAGATCGTCGACTTAAGCGCCTGCGACCTGCAGATCGACCCGCCACCGCAGGTAACTTTATTCGGAAAGGGACGCAAGCGGAGAGCTTGTCCACTCTGGCCAGGAACGGCGCAGGTCTTGAAGCAGTTTGCCGACGAAGTGCACCTGGACATGCGTTCCAATATGCCGCTCTTCTGCAATCAGCGAGGACAGCGACTTACCCGATTCGGTATCGCCTACATCTTATCTAAGTACTTCCAGGCGGCGGCAAACAAATGTCCGTCCATGGTCAACAAACGACTTCACCCGCACAGTGCCCGGCATAGTACCGCGATGTTACTGCTCAAATCGGGCGTTGACCTGCCTACTATCAGCCACTGGCTTGGTCACGTCAGTGTCAACACCACAAATCGCTATGCGAGGGCTGACCTAGAGATGAAACGTCGAGCCATCGCTCGAGCAGGGACAGTTGTGGACTCGGTCACTCCACTACGCCCATGGCGCTCAGACGCCTCTCTCATCGAATGGCTCGCTTCGCTGTAGCGCTACGTTAATGGAGAGTCCGATTGCTCGGATTCTCCCCCCGTAGGCAATACCTTCGCATACTCCACATTAGTGTCTACTCGACATTA
>NZ_BAAILO010000009.1:0-4108 GCF_054589115.1 Cupriavidus sp. 8B
TCCCTTCCCTGGTCCCGGCACCAGACAACCTTCCTGACCGAACGCAGGCACTGACTTCCGCTTCCCTCCCACTACCGCGTCAGCGGTTTAGTACAAGCAGGTTTATGCCGGAGACCGAACTATGCCGAAAGTTGGCGATTGGCGACCATAATGCTATTCCTAGCGCGCAGTCACCACGGCCCTGCCGACTCGCTTACGACCAAGGTGATATCGATTGGTGATGTTAGCGTTGGCGATGTCAGTACCTACTCTCGCTCTACCGGCAGGAAGATGTCTAAGGTGTCATTGGTTGGTACAGATTCGCACGCGTCCAGGAGGCCCGCGGCTGATTCCATAGCGCTATGGTGGTACCCGTTGGTGGAATCCCGGCCTATTCTGACTGCGCCAATTCACCTTTGTGAGTGACTGCTACCGAGGTAACCCTTATAGAGCCTATAAGTCGACTTGTATCCTGACCTAAGGTGGTACCGTTTGGTGGATTTGACGGAGGCGGAATCGGTTCAGAACCTTGGATGCTCGGTTGTCAGCTTATCCCCAGCAAGGTGGTAATTGTTGGTGGCACTTCGTGAACATGCTTCTAATCAGTTTCTCGTTTTACATCAGTTATTTAGCCTGGATATCTCATACGTCACGCGATATCACCGCTTGGTACCAATCGATTACACCTTTGCGGTCAGGAGGCACCAATCAATAGCACCTGAGCGACGGCCGAGCCGTGAGGCGCTACCAATTACTATCACTTTGTCCGGTAGAGGACATTGTTTTCGGCACTCAAATCGATATACTTTGTCATAAAAATCAATAGGTTACAGGATTTTCTTCCTGTAACTCCGATGCCACACCACTCACTTGCATCATCGTGATCCCGGGACTCCGCGTTGCCACCAATCGCTTCCACCTTCGCCCGGCGCCATGGTCCGTGTGCAGTCGTCGACACCTTGGCGCATTGATGCGCAGGTCGAACCAACGGATACCACTTTGCTCCGAAGCGTCAGATCCATCGGATCTGACGCTTCGGCGCGAAAGTCACACCAATAAATGCCACCTCTTGCGAAGCCCCACTGGCATTAGCGCACCAACCAATACCACCTTGGCTCGTAATGCAAATATCGGAAGCAAGCGAACCACATCAGATTAAGTGAGGAGGCGTGTGACTTCGAGAGAGTCAGACAGCAAGGATACCAATGACTTCCACCTTGCCCGGCTTCTTGGCACCCATCGCCGGTTACGGGGCGAATTCTATGGCGTTGCGCGGCGGGCTTGGCAGGTGGCCTTGACGTCGACCGCAGTAGCGGCCCGCTTTACGCGGTACTTTTTATGGATGCAGCTTGCGTGGCACAGTTCCACGCGCGCCAGTTGGGCAAAGCTTCAAGAATCGGCCAAACACCTGGGATGATGCTGCTCGATCGCCGACTCAAGGTGGTATTCATTGGTTTTCAAAGCGTCAACAAGTGCTTCCAGCATGGCTTGGGGAAGTCTTGCGTGCTTGAACCTGAGGCAAGGTGATATTCGTTGGTGAATACTCGGCCCTGGAGGTCAACGCTGGGGTCGGAATGGCAATCGGCACCATTTGAAGGTTCTTCTGTGATGCGTTGTCGTCACGTTTGGCGAGACAGGGTCTTGTAAGAACCCAATCTGCACCAATGAGTTACACCTTGAGGATCGGTGCTCGCATGACCAATTCTCTGTGCCAATGCGTATCACTTTGTCTACCAAGGATAGGAAACCGCACCAATCGATTACACCTTGTAATCAGTTATCGCTCGCAAAGCGTTACGCCATAAGGGTTAGCGGGCTTAGGCCGTAGGGAAGTATCCCAGTGATGTGCCGCGAAAAACGGCTCTGCACTCACCAGGTTGGCATAGATAGAGGATCGTGGCTTTGGGGTGAGCAACGGTGGGTCGACGTTGTTTTGCTCCCATCACTTGCTAGCAAGCTTTCTTGCTTGTAAACAAACAGCTATTACGGGACCTATTTTCTCCTTTAAAATCAAACAGTTACGGCGAGTAAAGCGTTAACCTTTGGTCAGGAGGTGATAGTGGTTGGTCAATAGGTGGCATTGATTGGTACGTTAACGTGTAAGCCTTTGGTGCGTCGCGGTGTAATTGATTGGTGCCAAGGCGTTAACAGTTGGTGCAAGGTGTAGTTCATTGGTCAGGGCTGTGGATAAGTCCTTGGAACCCGCGCTGTAGTTCGCTTTGCCGTCGTCTCAGGATTTCTATGGTGATATCGGTTGGTAGCGATGGTGCTATTAGTTGGTTCGGGCATAGCGGCAATGCGCACGTTCGGACAGGCAATGGCGAGAACCGCGCTCAAGAGCAGATTCGCACCAATGCATATCACTTTGGGAATTTTGATCTGGGCCGGATATCTACCAACCGCTGACGATGGTGGCATTGTTAACTTGACCAATTACACCTTAGCCACGATAGTAACGTCCATTGACGCTGAGGGGCGAGGGAGAGCATGGCAAACATCGTGAGGAAAACGACGCCGGAGCAGCTCGGCTTCGACATCTTCACTGCCGTGCGGGAGCAACTCGGACCTGACAGCGCAATTACCGAATCGCCGCGTGATATCGGGTACCGAAAGACCAATGTCCTGATTGACGTTACCACGCTGAGCCTGTTGGCACGCCGAACGATCAACGCGCTCTGGCTCGAGGTGTCGGAACGGCCGGACCAGACCCACTATGACCTTGATCTAGGCTACTTCAAGTGGCTTGCCAAGTACGAGAAGTCGAACAACATCACTCACCTCAAGAAGGTGCTGCGTGAGTGCCAACAGTCGTCGGTGCAGGTGACCGTTGAGGGCAGCAAAGGCGGCGATCCTCAGTGGGCCTCCATACCATTGCTCGGGCCTGTCGCGATTGCTGGCGGCAGGATCACGTTCAAGGTTGACGAGATGATCCACCGACAACTGAAGGATCCTCAGCGCTACACGTATCTATCGTTGCGGATGTCGGCGGCGCTCTTCAGCTACGCCTACATTCTCTACGAACGCTTGAGCTCCCTGCGATTCATGGGAACCACGGAGTGGATTCCTCTGGACGAGATACGACGCTGGGTGAATGCCGACTCGGTCAAGTCGCTCACTGAATATAAAGAGTTCAAGCGCCAGGTTCTTGACAAGGGTATCAAGCAGATTAATGAGCTGACGGACTTGCACGTTGAGTTTGAAACGAAGAACGCACAAGGCTCTCGCCGCGTTGCCGCGCTTCGGTTCAAGTTGCGGGACAACGCCGCCGGTAAGCTGGTGCTCGACTTCAATTCGCCTCACGAACTGAAGGACCTCTATGAGACTCTGGTCAAAGGTTTTGGTCTCAGTAAGAAGCATCTGGACGAGCTGGTGGAGAACCGGGACGAATATACCGATGAACGGATTAAAGCCGCAATCGAGTTGACGCGCTTCCGCGTGAAGAGTGGCAAGGTGAAGGCGCCAGCGATGTACCTGATGAAGGCGATCCGCGACAATTTGCGACTTAGCGAGATCGAAGTGCAGATGGCAAATGCGGGCGCACCTAAGCTGACTGTGGCCGAGCCGATCGCTGAGACCACCGAAGCGCAACGGAAGCTGACAAGGACCGCGGAGAGCGAGGCCGAGGCTGGCATCGCGGCTTACCTTGACCTGGGCGAAGATGCACGGGCACGAGTGCGCAAAGCGCTGCAAAAGGAAGCCACCTTCAAGATCGCCGCGAAGCGCGTGAAGGTCAAAACCGTGCCTGACGAATTGGAGATCCTTGGGCACTCTGCCCTACGCCTGGAGCTTGGTTCTTTCATGGGCCGGGCATCTACCGCCGAACTTGTCAGCTAACACCTGCGGATGCACCAATCAATTACACCTTAGCTGCTCAGGCCCACGTCCTGAGCAAGTCGGCTTGGCTCGAGCTTCCTCTGAGTGATCTTGACATTCGCGGGACAAGAGCATAACAAGCGGCGGCGCGGTAATCAGTCTCTCGGTCTCGAGCCGGAGCGAGCAACTGATACTCCATTCTTGCTCAGAAGAAGTATCGATAATTGCTCGCCATGAGCAAGGTTTATCGGATCAACGAATTCGCAAAGCGCATCGGACGGGCTCCCAGTACGGTGCGCCGCTGGGAGCGCGAAGG
>NZ_BAAILO010000010.1:0-304 GCF_054589115.1 Cupriavidus sp. 8B
ACAAAGCCCGCATTGTTCGTTCCCGCAAGCTCTCGACAGCGCGCAGCTCAAAGCTGCATATCGCTTCTTTAGCAATGAGGAAATCGATAGCGACGGTGTGCTGAGTTCGCATGTCGCGCAGACGCTGGGCCGGATGCGGCAGGTGCCTGTGGTGCTGGCTGTCCAGGACACCACCGAGTTCAACTTGGCGCATTTGCCCGAAACCACTGGTCTGGGCCTTGGCACAGGAGGCAACAGGCATGGATTTCTGATGCACAGCCTGCTGGCTGTCACGCCCGACGGATTGCCCCTTGGGGTGTTGGGC
>NZ_BAAILO010000011.1:0-32760 GCF_054589115.1 Cupriavidus sp. 8B
GGCCGCTCTTTTTGCCTGACGACGAGGAGTCTTTCGCCCCATCCGGGTCGCCTTCTTTGTCTACTTTCTTAGCGAGACAAGAAAGTAGGTCGCCTCCCCGCAGGGGAGGTGAAACTGCAGTTGACTTTAAGCTTTTGACAACCTACCCCACCCAATCCCCTCACCCAAACTTCCGCCGGGCATCCAGCGCCAGGCCGGAACCGATGCCGCCAAACAGATCGCCCTCGATCCGCTGCGCCCCCGGGATCAGCTCGGACAACCGCTCGCGCAGCAAAGGCACGCTGCTCGAGCCGCCGGTAAACAACACCGTGTCTATTGCATCCGCCTGCACGCCCGCATCGCGCAGCAACGCCTGCACGGTCACCTCGGTCTTGCCAACCAGCTTGCCGATGGACTGGTCAAAGTCAGCGCGGCTGATCGCCATGGTCTCGCCCGGCGCGATGCGCCCGAGGTCGAGCTGCGTCTGCGGCTCGCCCGACAAGGCGATCTTGGCGGCTTCCACCTGGATCGCCAGCCAGTGGCCGGCGCGCTGCTTGATCAGGCTGATCAGCCGGTCCAGTTTTACCTTGTCGGCGGCATCGCGATAGTTGTCCATCACGTGCGACCACGCCTTGCGGGTGTAGACCAGGTTGATGGTGTGCCAGCTCGCCAGGTCGAAGTACTGGCCCGAAGGCATCGCCTTGCCGTTGCGCAGCTCGCTGCCCAGGCCCAGGAACGGCATCACGCTCGCCAGGCTCAGGCTCTTGTCGAAGTCCGTGCCGCCGATGTGCACGCCGCCATTGGCCAGGATGTCGCCACGCCGGTCGACCTTGCCGGCCCGCTCGGGCGACAGGCGCACCAGCGAGAAGTCGGAGGTGCCACCGCCGATGTCGGCCACCAGCACCAGCTCCTCGCGCGAGATCGTGGCTTCGTAGTCGAAGGCCGCGGCGATCGGCTCGTACTGGAACTCGATGTCCTTGAAGCCGGCATCCGCGGCGATCTCGCGCAGCGTCTGCTCGGCGAGCTGGTCGGCCTTGGGGTCTTCGTCGATGAAGAACACCGGGCGGCCCAGCACGACCTTGTCGAAGCTTGCGCCGGCCGCGGTCTCGGCGCGCTGCTTGAGCTCGCCGATGAAGTGCGATAGCAGCTTGCGAAACGGCATGGCCTGGCCCATGACCTCGGTGCTGTCCTCCATCATCGAGGTGCCAAGCAGGCTCTTGAGCGAGCGCATCAACCGGCCCTCATAGCCCGCCAGGTAGTCGCCAAGCGCGGCGCGGCCATAGCTGACCAGCGGATCCTCGGAATGAAAGAAGATCACGGAGGGCAGCGTGAGCTTGCCATCTTCCAGCGGCAACAGCGTGGGTTGTCCCGGCCGGCACCAGCCCACCGTGGAATTGGACGTGCCGAAATCGAGGCCGCAAGCGTTTGACATCATGTTTCTGGTTTCTTCCCTACTGCATGGTTAAGTCCGGGCCGGGATGGCTGGGCTGGCTGGCCTGGCTTTTCCCCGCGCCGGACGTTGCGGCCAGCATGATAGCAAGCCCGGCAGGCGCCCCGAGCCACAGGAGTGCTCAAACAGGCGCATTCAGCAGCGCGAGGATTTGCTGGTGCAGCCGCGGGTCACCACAGGCAACGACTGTGCCACCCTGCTGCGCATCGCCGCCGGTCCAGCTGGTCATGACGCCGCCGGCGCCTTGCACGATGGGAATCAGCGCCTGCACGTCGTATGCCTTCAGGCCAGCCTCGACCACGGCATCTACATGGCCTGCGGCGACCATGCAATAGGCGTAGCAATCACCGCCATAGCGCTGCATGCGAGCGGCGTCCGCCACGCGGCGGAAGGCGGCGAACTGCGCCGCGTCCTCGAACATCTCCGGCGTGGTGCACATCAGCTTGGCCTGCGCCAGGTCGGCGCACGGCCGCGTGCGCAGGGGCTGGCCGTTGAGCCATGCCTGGCTGCCATCGCCGCTGAACCGCTCGCGCGTGAACGGCTGGTCCATGATGCCGATCACCGGACGCTGGCCGTCATTGAGCGCGATCAGCGTGCCCCAGAGCGGCAGCCCCGTAATAAAGGCACGGGTGCCGTCGATGGGGTCGAGCACCCAGGTCAGCGGCGAGCTGCCGGCCACGCGGTCTTCTTCCTCGCCCAGGATGCCGTGCTCCGGGTATTTCGCCAGGATCAGGTCGCGCATGGCGCGCTCGGCGGCCTTGTCGGCCGCGGTGACCGGGTCGAAGCGCCGGCCGCCCTTGTCCTCTACCGCCGGGGCGCTGCGAAAGTACGGCAGGCTGGCGTTGCCGGCCGCCTGCGCCAGGCCTGCGGCGAAGTCCATGTATTCGGTGAGCTGCTCGGCGGTCAGTGGCATGCGGAGATCCTGGGGTCCGTGGATGGTGTCGGGGCGATGGCGGTTTGCGGTTCCGGGCGGGCCGGGCTGCAGGCTCCTGCGCGGTGGAACAGCGCTGGCCGCGCAGCCCGCCAGCATTGTAGCGGGCCGTGGGAAGCGGGTATCGATTGCCTTTGGCGTCTCGCGGGCGGAGTGCTAATGTCAAGGGTGCGGGTAGCCGTCCATGCGTCGCCCAACAGTCCGTACCTTCTTACGCCGAGCTCGCCGAGTGACGCCGGGGATACCCGTTGCCGACGTGCCCGCGTGCCACAAAAAATTTCCGTCCCGCGTGTAAGTTCGTGCCACCACCGTCGACAAAGGCACATAAACCGTTGCAGCCGCACCTGCGGGCGCCACGGGACATTGGAGAACGACGGTGGACACAGCCTCCCAGCTATCGCGGCCCGCGCACGGCCGCCGCGGACATTCGTCCGCCACCATCCAGCCTGCGTGGGTGCGCATCACCCATTGGATTAACGCCATCGCCGTCATCATCATGGTGATGAGCGGCTGGCGCATCTATAACGCGTCGCCGCTGTTCGGGCTGCATTTCCCCAAGGCAATCACGCTCGGCGGATGGCTGGGTGGCGCGCTGCAGTGGCACTTCGCCGCCATGTGGCTGCTGGTCGCCAATGGGCTGTTCTACCTGTTGATGAACGCCATCACCGGACGGTTCCGCCGCCGCTTCCTGCCGCTGTCGGTGCCCGCCGCGCTGCGCGATATCGCCGCGGCGCTGCGCGGCCGGCTGGCGCACCCGGACCTGGCCGAATACAACGCGGCCCAGAAAGCCATGTATCTGGGCGTGGTGGTGGTCATCGTGCTCACGGTGGTGTCCGGCCTGGCGATCTGGAAGTCGGTGCAGTTCCCGCTGCTGCGCGACCTGATGGGCGGCTACGACGCGGCGCGCTGGGTCCATTTCGTGTGCATGAGCGCCATCGTGCTGTTCACCGTCGTGCATGTGGCCATGGTGGCGCTGGTACCGCGCACCTTGCTGATCATGCTGCGCGGCCGCTGAACGCCTGCCCGCCCCGAATCCAGAGAAGCCAGAGAGGCCAGGAACCCGCCTCGCGGAGAATCGCCATGAACAAACGCAAATCCATCGTCACGCTCGACCGTCGCCTGATCCTGCGCGATGCCGTGCGCGAACTCGATATGCCCTCGCGCCGCCTGTTCGCCAAGCGCGTCGTCACGCTGGGCGGGCTGTCGATGCTGACGGGCTGCAGCCTGACCGACGATGCCTCGGTGGAACGCTTCCTTACCGCGGTATCGCGCTTCAACGATCGCGTGCAAGGCTGGCTGTTCGACCCCAGCCGGCTCGCGCCTACCTATGACGAATCCCGCATGACAAGGCCGTTCCCGTTCAATGCCTTCTACGGCGAAGACGAGGTGCCCGAGGTCGACGCCAAGGATTTCCGCCTGGAAGTGGGCGGCCTGGTGGCACGCAAGGCATCCTGGACGCTCGACGAGCTCTACGCGCTGCCGCAGACCTCGCAGGTCACGCGCCATATCTGCGTGGAAGGCTGGAGCGCCATCGGCAAGTGGGGCGGCACGCCCTTCTCCGAGTTCCTGCATCGCGTGGGTGCCGACACCAGCGCGAAGTATGTGGGCTTTCGCTGCGCCGACGACTACTTCACCAGCATCGACATGCCCACCGCGCTGCACCCGCAGACGCTGCTGACCTTTACCTACGACGGGGAAACGCTGCCGCCCAAGTACGGCTTTCCCATGAAGCTGCGCATGCCGACCAAGCTTGGCTACAAGAACCCCAAGCACATCATGGCGCTGTACGTCACCAACACGTATCCCGGCGGTTACTGGGAAGACCAGGGATACAACTGGTTCGGCGGATCCTGATCCGCTTGAAATTGGCCGGCATGGTGCCGGCTTGCACACTGACCACCCCAAGGAGATCTTCATGAACAAACTTTTCGCAGCCACACTGCTCTCGACCACGATGCTGTTCGCCGGTCATGCCTTTGCCCAGGACGCCATGAAGAAGGATGCCATGAGCAATGACAGCAGCATGGCCAAGGACACCATGAGCAAGGACTCGATGAGCAAGGACAAGATGAGCAAGAGCCACGACAAGATGGGCAAGGACAAAATGGGCAAGGACAGCATGAGCAAGGACGCCATGAGCAAGGACACGATGGGCAAGGACGCCATGGGCAAGGATACGAAGCAGTGAGCATTGCGCCCGTTCGCCTGCCAGGCTAGCGGCAGGCCATGTGAAAACGCCCCGGTTTTCGCCGGGGCGTTGGCTTTTCAGGCGCGAGGAACCTCCGGCGTCACTCAAACGTATCGGGACATACCCGCAGCTGCCGTCGCTGAAAGGCGGATGAAAGCACCCGCGCCTACTGTGCTGGGTAAGCCATTGGGGTGCGCCTAAGCGCGCGCGCCTGCTGTCGATGACGATCTGTGGCGGAAACCAGCGTGGCATCGCGCCGCGCCAGCTTCCTCCGATTCGCGCGCAATTCCGTAAAAAATACCGCGCGTAGCCTGGTCCGCCGTACCTGCCTTCCGGCAGTTGCGCGGCCCGGGTTTCACTGCAGGCGAGGGAGACAGCCTCATGGAACTATTCGAACACTTGGCCCTTGGGTTCTCCACGGCGCTGACACTGCAGAACGTTGGATACTGCTTTCTCGGCTGCGTGCTGGGAACGCTGATCGGCGTGCTGCCCGGCATCGGGCCGCTGGCGACCATCGCCATGCTGCTGCCGGTGACCTACACGCTGCCGCCGGTGGCCGCGCTGATCATGCTGGCCGGCATTTACTATGGCGCCCAGTACGGTGGCTCCACCACCGCCATCCTGGTCAACCTGCCGGGTGAATCGTCGTCGGTGGTGACCACCATCGATGGCTACCAGATGGCGCGGCGAGGGCGAGCGGGGGTGGCGCTGGCCACCGCCGGCCTGGGCTCCTTCTTTGCCGGCTGCGTGGCAACCCTGATCCTGGCCGCGTTTGCCACGCCGCTGTCGGAACTGGCATTCAAGTTTGGGCCCGCCGAATATTTCTCGCTGATGTGCCTGGGCCTGATCGGCGCCGTGGTGCTGGCTTCGGGCTCGCTGCCCAAGGCGGTTGCCATGATCGTGCTGGGCCTGCTGCTGGGCCTGGTCGGCACCGACGTGAACTCGGGCGCCGCGCGCTTCTCCTTCGATGTGCCGGAACTGACCGACGGCGTCGACTTCGTCGCACTGGCCATGGGCATGTTCGGCTTTGCCGAGATCATCGCCAACCTCGAGCAAAAGGAAAACCGCGAGACCTTCACCGATCACGTTACCAACCTGTGGCCCTCCAAGGCTGACTTCAAGCGCATGGCGCCAGCGGTGCTGCGCGGTACCGCGCTCGGCTCCATCCTCGGTATCCTGCCCGGCGGCGGTGCGGCGCTCGCGTCCTTCGCGGCCTACTCGCTGGAGAAGAAGACCTCCAAGTACTCGCATGAATTCGGCAAGGGCGCCATCGAGGGCGTGGCAGGCCCGGAATCGGCCAACAACGCCGCGGCGCAGACCTCCTTCATCCCGCTGCTGACGCTGGGCATTCCGCCCAATGCCGTGATGGCGCTGATGGTGGGCGCGATGACCATCCACAACATCCAGCCGGGCCCGCAGGTCATGACCAGCAACCCCGCGCTGTTCTGGGGCCTGATCGCCTCGATGTGGATCGGCAACCTGATGCTGATCATCCTGAACCTGCCGCTGATCGGGATCTGGGTCAAGCTGCTGCAGGTGCCCTACCGCTTCCTGTACCCGGCCATCCTGGTGTTCTGCTGCATCGGCGTGTTCTCGGTCAACAACCAGACCTTCGACGTCTTTACCGCGGCTGGCTTCGGTGTGATCGGCTACCTGTTCATCAAGCTCAAGTGCGAGCCGGCGCCGCTGCTGCTGGGCTTTGTGCTGGGGCCAATGATGGAAGAGAACTTCCGCCGCGCGCTCTTGCTGTCGCGGGGGACGTTCACCGTATTCCTGACCCGTCCGCTGTCGCTCGGCCTGCTGATTGCTGCGGCGCTGCTGGTCTGCATCGTTGCCCTGCCGTCGATCAAAGCCAAGCGCGAGGAAGCGTTCCAGGAGGAATGACACTGGCATGGCAACGCCGCCGCAGGCGAGCGCCTCATCGGTAACAGCGTTAGGGAATGGGCCGGCATCAGCCTACACTGGGAGAGTGCCGGTCCGGCACGGACGGACATCGATGGGGGTATTGAATGCATTACAGTCCCAGGCAGCCTGGTCAGCAAAAAGCGCCGACCACACCCTGGAAGACACACTTCCAGCAACCCGGCGAGAAACGCCATACCTCCCAGCCCGGCCAGTTCGACCCGCGAGCCGAGCAGCCCGCCGACAAGAAATAGCGTGACAAAGCCCGTGCCGCAATGGCCACGGGTTTTTTACATTATGGCGGGTGGTTTGCTTGCTAGGCCACGCTGCGCGCCTCCGCGCGGTCGTGGCCGGCCCAGGTCAGGCGCCACCCGGAGGTTGCGGTCTTGGCGACCAGGCCCGAATCCTGAAGCAGAAGTAAATGGTGGCTGAGCTTGGATGCATCGGCATTGCCCAGCGCCTTGGCGAGCTGGAGATCCGTCATCATCGCCTGGCTGTCGGCGCGCAGTGCCGTCAGCACGCGGTCCGCGAAGGACATGTCACGCCTCATCTTGCACTCCCGGTGTCTCGAACGCCCCGGCGGCAGCTTGTCACTGCCACCGCATCGGGTGAACGTCAAGGGCTGAACGGGCGCGCGCCGGTAGCGGCGGCACCCCGGGCTTCTTGCTGCAAAGCAAGATGGCACGGTCCAGCCTGACGTTCCGTCTCAGTTGCGCTTCAGTTGCGCATCAGTTGCGCTTTATTCGTGTCTTGATTACTTCTTCTTGCCTGCAGTGCCATCATTGCCGACGCGCGACTGGACCGCACCAAACGGTGCTGCAGGCGCAACCGGCTTCTTGGGTTGCTTGGGCTTCTTGGTTTCGCGATTGCCGCGTAATTGACCTTTGGCCATGGTGTGTCTCCACAAGTGGGTTACTGCATTGCGTGCCAGGCGGCAGATCCAGCATACCCGCTTACTCCCGCGTTCAGGGAAATATCGCGCGCGAGGCGCCTGCGCCTTGCCGAAGCGGAAAAACGCCATCGGCCGCCGGGTTATAGCCACCTGCCCTTGCGCCGCCAAGTAAATCGGACGCCACCAGGCAAACAGCGTATGCTCGATGAAGAAAGGAGATCAACATGTCTCAAAATCATGCGATCTACAAGGGGTTCAAGGTTTCGGCCAATGTACGCCGCTCGTTCGACGAAAGCCCCAATGCCGAACTCGCACGGGCGAGCTTTCTCGCCACCGTGACCATCACGCAGGTCAGCGGCGACAGCGGCTCGCTCAGGCTGGTGCCACCCTTGCTCGAGCATGTCGCGCACACGCCGCACGATGCCATCGACCTGGCCGTGTCCTATGCCCGGACCGTCATCGACGACATGTCCACCTTCGTCAAGCGCAAGTAGTCCCGCCCCCTCGATTCGCCCGGAATTGCAGTCCATCGCGCGGCCGCCCTGACCGGCCTGGCCGCAGCCACGCCCAGCAAGACTTCCCCACGAAAAAACAGGAGACGACCATGGACCGACAAATCAAGAACAAGGCAGAACTGCGCGCAATGATTCGCGCCGAGCAGCAGAAGTTCGCGGAATGCAGCGGCGCCTGTTTTGGCGACATTTGCTGGCATGCGCCGGACGCAGGCGGCTGCAACTGGAATCTGTCCACCATGGAAGGCGGCGACAGCGCGGCCTGCATCGAGAAGATCCGACCGTTCACGGTCTCGATGCAGGCGCAGTACAACATTCCCGACGAGGGCAAGTAAGGCGGACAGGCGCCCGGTGCCACTTGGCTAGTGCCCCAGGCGCTCGATCCGGGCCTTGGCGTTCTCCAGGGCATCCTTCATGGCCAGCTCGCGCGAGCTGAACGCGTTGCCCTGGTTTTCAAAACGGCCGTGCGTATCCAGTGTATAGACCCAGTTCCATTGGCCGAAGGTGCGCTGCGTCAGCTCGAAGTTGACGTAGTGGCCCTGATAGAAAAAACTCTCCGGCATCGATCACCTCGCTCAGTTGCGGCCTGCCCGGCATCGGGCACCGGCCTTTCGCGGGATACGACAGGTAGCGCCGCGCCACACCTGCGCCACGAGGGGCGCCTATGCGCAACGCTATGTCTATCGTACGCCCAAATCCGCGGGCGAGCGCCGATTGACGGAAAATGGTATCATTGGCAGTCTTGGCCGTTCGCCGACTTCCTTCTCGTCGGCCCAAACGTGCCGGCTGCCAGACATCATCAAAAAATATCAACGGCGGCCTGTCGGGCGTACACCCGATTCGTTCAGGGCGACAACCGCCCATCACCCTCCCGACCCGGCGGCATGTCCGCTCCGCAACCTGTGCGCATGTACCTGGCGCATCAGCCTGCGCAAGCACGGTCCACTCATCACCAGCTACCTTTCTCGCGCAAACGCGCGGGACCTGACGTTGCTGGGCAACTCAAACACGGCGACCGATCGCCAGAAGAGAGCACGCGGCGCACCACGAGATGCGCTCAACGTTGCCTCAGATCGTCCGCCCGCATAAGGGCAACACCTTGAATCAAAGCATCATTCGCACCAATAGCACCAATAGCACCGCTCGCACCAATAGCACCGCTCGCACCACTCGCGTCAATCCGTACACCGTGTCGGTGTACCCAATACAACAAGAGCCAGGCGTGTGGTTTGCGACCTACCTGATCGCCGAATACAAGAACGGCTCCGAATGCATCGTCGCCAACGTCTCGATGCGCCATGCCACGCATGGCACCGAAGCCCTGGCTAAACAGGCCGCCCGACGCGCGGCCGAGAGCGTCGCTGCCGATATGCGCCTGCAATAAGCCGGCCACACGAAAAGCAACCCGCATGCGTCTCAACCTACTGTGCAGCAGGTCTTGCTGCAAAAGGATCATCCTTGGCTAAAGAAGAACTAGTGGAATTTGGTGGACAAGTATCGGAAGTACTGCCGGACAACCGTTTTCGCGTCATCCTGGAAAATGGTTTCCAGGTGTGGGCCTATTCGTCAGGCCGCCTGAAGAAGAACCGCATTCGTATCCTGGCCGGCGATCGCGTCACGCTGGAAATGTCGCCCTACGACCTGACCAAGGGCCGGATCAACTACCGCCACAAGTATTGATACTGGCTGGGCGATACGCTGCCGCGACGTCAAGCTGTTGACCCGCGGCCCCTCCCACCCTCTAACGAAAGGAAGAATCATGTCGATCAGCGAAGAATGGGAAGAGATGCACCTGACGCCAGGCGGCTGGGTAGGCGGAAGCTATCGCCACGTGCCGGGACCGGAAGTCACGGTGGAGCGCCCCGCGGATGAAGTGCTTACCGTGCGCAGGCATGTAACCGCAACCTATTGCGGCCCGTCGCGCGCCACGGAAGACAGGACGCCGCAAACCGAAGACATGGCATTGATCGAATCGCTGCTGGCCCGCTTCGGCAGCCCGGCATTCGGCGTCTAGTCCGGACCAGCACTACCCTCCCGGGCGCTCTGCGCGCCCGTGCCAGCGCCAGGAAAAGCGCTGGCTCAGCCAGGAAACCGCATGCGCGGCATGCTGGCGCCAACGCGAGAGCCAACCGGGCGCAACTCGCCCTCGAAAGGCTGCGCCCCCAGGTCCAGCACGTAGTCCCCTTCGCCGGCCTTGTCATAGAGATTGTCACGAATCGCCTGCCCGATCGCGAGCCGGCACAACGCCTCGAAGCTGTCGACCATTTCGCCCGTCAAGGCCGCCTCCTTGGCCTGAACCCCGAATGAACGCCTGCCGTCACCGACGAAACTGGTGAAGCGCACGCCCGTCGGATGGCTGGAGTCGAGAAAGCTGACGGCTACGTGGTAGGCGATGCCCTTGCCTTGCCCCGGTAGCGTGCAGAGGAAGTTGGATGGTGTGGCAACCTTGTTCATGACGTATGCGCTCGCGGGCCGGCGCAACTGCGCACGGCAGGTTTTGACAGGTAGACCGGCAGGGCGGGCATTGCACGGCGCGGTCCCGTTTCCTCTTGCTTCCCGTTGCCTGGCAACTGCCAGGCCGGCCCTACGATACCAGCCGGCACCGCAAGCATAACGGCAAGCGCGGGCAACGCCACGCTCCTGCGCCAGATTCTGCCGGCGCAGCGTTACAGCGTAGCCACAGATTCCCCGGGAATCAGCCCGTTAATGATATCTTCACCGAACTTCACCGCCCCCCGGCGCGCCGTGCCGATATTCTCCCACGGTGTGCTTTCCAGGCGGAACACGCGAGTGCGCTCGCTGCCGGGCCGATGGCCCTCACGGCAGATCACCACGGATGCATTGAAGCTGCGATCCGGCTTGGTCCTCGGCCAGGATTGCGCGGGCTGGATCTTGTACACCAGCGGATAAAGGTCGAATCCCTTGTAGCTGGCGGAAGGCGTTGTGTTCATGTAGTGCTCCAGGCGGCTGGTGCCGCAGCTAGCCTTGTGCCGGTTCGCTTGCAATGGCCAATGCCGAGGCCCAATGCGCCAGCACGCGGGCAAGCTAGGGAGCCATCAGGCGATCGACGACGATCACGATCGCGTTCCCTGGATTGTCCTGCTTGCAATGGACGCCAAGGCGTGCGCGCAGATACCGGTCAAGGCTGCGTTGTAGTTGATATAAGGCGCTTTGGTCCGCGTTGCTTAACTGCTCCGCGACGTCCTGCGCCATCTCGATTTCAAGCGTCCTGGCTGACCAGGTAAGGCTCCTGGCATCAGGGATCTGCCAGTTCGCGGTCACCACGCGTTGCCCTGTCGGCCAGATCCTGACATCCTGCCCGGTAATCTCGTCAAGGACCGGCTTCACGAAGGCAACGAGATCTAGCATGACGCCGCACCGGCGAACGACCGGCGCGCCGTCGGTCCGATGGACGAGCAGGACATCCCGGGGATCTCGTCAACTGGCGACGATGTAGCGGTGGCTGGCAGCTTGGCCAAGCCATGGACAGGCGAGGACATGACAGGCGCGCCTGCGTCATCCTCGTGCAACGACGGACATTGCCGCATATCGCTTCAGGCGTCAGAGCGATACGACAGATTGCCCGGGAATCGCGCCGTTGATAATGTCCTCGGCATAACGAACGACACCACGGCGCGCAGCGCCGACATTGTCCCACGGCACGGTATCGAGGCGGAACGTACGGGCCTGCTCGCCCTCGGGCTCGCCACCTTCGCGGCAGATCACAACGGCGGCATCGAAGGTCCGGTCCGGCCTGCGTTCCGGCCAGTTGCGCACTACCGCATGCTTGTAGACGAGAGGGTATAAGTCGAACCCTTTGTAGCTGGCAATCGGATTGACGTCCATGATGCACTCCACAGTTCCACTGAGTCCCACTCTACTCCTATTGGGAGCAGCCCCATGACCTTTATTTTGGCCGAGCGGGCGGGACTGGCGCGGGAGGAGCCGTAGCCGCAGCAGCAGCTGAAGGCGTGGCCGCAGCATTGCCAACGGCGGCGGTGGCAGCGGCGGCACTGGTGGCACTGGCACTGGCGGTGGCACTGGCACTGGTAGCGCCAGGCGCGGTCCGCGCGGGCTTTGCCGCCGCGGGATCGGTCAGGGTCAGCAGCATGTCCGCATACCAGGCCGAGTTCAGCCCAAGCACTTCGTCCTCTGCCAGGTCGCGCGAGCCGACGTCGAAGCGGGCGGAGTGAATGCCGAGCAGCATCCACGGCAGGTCCAGCTTGTCGCCCCGGCCATCGCGCATGCGCGAGACCACGAGCGCACCGCTGGTGCCGCGATGGGTCCTGGCATCGGTCAGGAAAAACCCCTGGCCCTGGAAACGCAATCCGTAGGAGGAAGCGATCACGGCCTGGCGCGCAACCGGCAAATGATGGAGCGCGTCATGAAAACCCAGCGGAAATCCAACGATCAACAGGGAGTCGCCCACCTCGACGCGGTCGGAAGGCTGCGCCAGATGCTCCGGCGTGAATGCCCGATAGAGCAGTGTGGGCGGCAACGCCTTGCGCTCGAGTTCCACCACAGCGACATCGACCGGGCCACCACCGTCCTCGCCTTCACGCCAGACCGCAAGCCCGTCACGGTATAGCGGAATCGAAAAGCCGATCGAGTCGGCCATGTTTTCCGGCTGGCTGTGCAGTTCGATCTCGATACGGTCCGGGTGGTGCTTGCTTGGCTCGTCGAACACCACATGGCGACTGGTTACCACGAAGAGGCGGCCGTCGCGCTCGAAAAAAAATCCGCTCGCATTGGTCAGCGGCTGCTGGCCCTCGAACGACGAGACCCGGACGGCGGCAAGAAGGATGGATTCGACCATAGGCATGATGTTTTGGCGCTTGCACACCTCGATGATTCCCGGTCGGTAAAAAAAAAGCCCCGCTAAGCGGGGCTTTCTTCTAGGCGATTCGAATCGGCTCGATTAGATCGGCTCGATCTTGGTCGCTGCGGGGCCCTTTTGGCCAACGCCTGCGACGTAACGCACTTTCTGGCCTTCTTGCAGCGACTTGAAACCGCCGCCTTGAATTTCCGAGAAATGCGCGAACAGGTCGTTGCCGCCTGCGTCAGGGGTGATGAAGCCGAAGCCCTTGGAGTCGTTGAACCACTTGACGGTACCGGTTTCCATGCTGGATATCCTTTAAACCTTAAAAGTTCTGGATGAGCCTGATGCTCACCAGGCATGACGATCAAGGAAGGAACATGGAGCAAACGAATCGCCGCTTGGAGGGGACGATCCATAACATCTGAGTAACCGCTTGAAAGATCCTGCATCAACATTTATACAGGGCTGGGACAGGCATGTCAACTTGCCGAAGAGAAAAGTGCCCCATCGGTTGCAGGCACGGCCTTTTTCCCGCCTCGGGCGCCCCCGCGTGCGTGAACAGACACAAGCCGGCGGCGGCGGTTTATAGCAGCATGAACGTGCTACAGTCACCCACCTTCCGCCGCCGGATTCCGCATGTCGCCTTGCCCAGCCTGCCTCGCCATCGACACCAACCGTGGTGGCTCGCCAGGCCATGCGTTGCTCAGGATCACCGACACGCAGCGCATCAAGGTGCCACGCCGCCCCGCGATGACGGTCAGTACCTTTGTATGCCAGGCCTGCGGCACCGGCTGGATCTACCGCGACGGGAAGAACGTCGATGCGCAGGGCTGGCAACTAGCGCCGCAGCAGGCGCCGGTCCCGGACCTTCAATGATGCAGCCACGCGCCCGCATCGACGCGGCGCCATAGCGCCACACCAACAAGGCGGGCCCGACAGGCCCCGCAAGCCCACCAGCTGGCAATCACCACCACTGCCGCGTCATTCACGCGAGACAGCGCCGCACGCCCGCGCCACCTGGCAAAGGCGGCGCATCGCGCCGCGCGGCAACCCTTCAGGAACAGGATGATCCAGCGTATTGGACTATTTTTCACCGTCAGCCTGCTGCGTTTGCTCGCCGCCTTACCCTATAGCGTGTGCGCCCGTGTCGGCATGGGCCTGGGCGCCCTGCTCTATCGCATTCCAAGCCGGCGCCGCAGCGTCGTGCAGACCAACCTGCGGCTTTGCTTTCCCGACAAGAGCGAAGCGCATCGCCACGCCCTTGGCCAGGCGCATTTCAGCCACGTGGTCCGAAGCTACCTGGAACGCGGCGTGCAATGGTATGGCGACGCCGGCAAGCTGAATGACCTGGTTGAACTGGACTCTGCCATCGAACTGGGCAATGCCGAGGCCGGCCCGACCATCTTCCTGGGATTCCATTTCGTGGCGATCGAGGCCGGCTGCATGTTCTACTCGATCAAGCATCCGGTGGCCTCGCTCTACACGAAGATGTCGAACCCGTTGCTGGAACAGCTCGCCAAGCAGCAGCGCGGCAGGTTCGGCACGGAGATGATCCCGCGCAATGGCAGCGTGCGCCGGGCCTTGCGCGCGCTCAAGTCGGGCATGCCGCTGATGCTCGCGGCGGACATGGATTTTGGCTTGCGCGATTCGGTATTCGTGCCGTTTTTCAACGTCCCCGCTTGCACGCTCACTTCGGTGTCGCGCCTGGCCGCGCTCAGCGGCGCACGCGTCGTGCCCTTCACGACCTCTGTCCTGCCTGG
The DNA here is from genome assembly GCF_054589115.1 of Cupriavidus sp. 8B. Lineage (NCBI taxonomy): Bacteria > Pseudomonadati > Pseudomonadota > Betaproteobacteria > Burkholderiales > Burkholderiaceae > Cupriavidus > Cupriavidus sp. 8B. Next base: position 14,434 of record NZ_BAAILO010000011.1, read on the forward strand.
CTACCGCGGCTACAAGCTGAAGATATTCGATGCGCTGACGGGCTACCCCTCCGGCGACGAGAAAGTCGACGCGCTGCGCATGAACGAGTTCCTGGAACAGCAGGTCCGCACCATGCCGGAGCAATACTACTGGGTGCATCGCCGCTTCAAGCGCCGCCCCGAGGGCGAGGCGCCTGTCTACTGAATACCTGGGGCGGCACGAGCGCGCCGCCGCCCGCGCCCCCTTCAGTCTTCGTAACCGTCCAGGCCCACACGATAGAGCGTGGCCCCCACCTTCTCCAGCAGCGCACGCGCTGCGTCGGAAAACGGCTCGCTGGCAAGCAGCGCGGCCAGGCCCGCCACGGCATCGTCCACCGATAGCTCCACCGTGTCGTCGTTGGCGATGCGCTCGAAGGTGCTGATCACTACTGTCGGATCCATCCAGATTCCCCTGCAAAAGTCGAACTCTGCCGCCCGGGCCTGATGCCCAGGCTGGCAAGCTGCGCGCATGGTAGCACCATGGCGCGGCCTGTCAGCGCTTTGGGGGCAAGGCGCGCAACCGGCGATTCACTTCCAGCAGCGTGTCGCAATCGTCGCTTCGGTCGCCGGTGCGCTCGCGGATATAGGCGGTGATGGCCTGCAGCGGCCGCTTGCGTTCTTTGCATGTCGCCAGCGAAGGGTGAGCACAAGGCACTCCCACCTCCTTGACCAGGCTATCGCGCACGATGGCGAGCAGATCCCCGCACCGCGCCGCATCGACCGCAGATGCAGCCTCCGCCTCCTCGGCAAAGGCATGATCTGCCGGCAAGCCAAACGTGACGGCTGCGAACACGACAAGATGAAGGCAAAAACGTCTCCCGGGCGCGAGCCTTTGGTCCACGGCGGAACTAGCGAGAACAGTGGCGATAGCACTGCATTTTTTACAAAACGCGGCCCGCATGGGTCGGAGAAAGTGCAAGATGGAGTGTTCTTGTTCGGTAACGACAGGCAGGGATCTGGCGGCGGCAACCGCCAGCGCGTGAGTGACACCGGCAAAGCGGCCTTGCCCTGTCCCTCATGCAGGATTCATTCCCTTAGCCGCCACCCTGCCGGTTCGCCGGGCACGATTTCTGCCACCCATTGCGCACAGCGCGGCCATTCGCGCCAAGGTGCCCAAGATGCCGGATCCGCTGGAAAAGTACCATCAGAAGCGCGACTTTGCCGTCACCGCGGAGCCCCAGGGCGCACGGGGCGGGCGTGCAGGCAAACTGTCGTTCGTCGTGCAAAAGCACGCCGCCCGGCGCCTGCACTATGACTTCCGCCTGGAACTCGACGGCACCCTGAAAAGCTGGGCGGTGCCCAAGGGCCCAAGCCTGGACCCGTCCGACAAACGCATGGCCATCGAGGTAGAGGATCACCCGCTCGACTACGGATCCTTCGAGGGCGTGATTCCACCAGGGCAGTACGGCGCCGGTACGGTCATCGTGTGGGACCGGGGCACCTGGGCACCACTCGGCGACCCGCATGCCGGCTATCGGGACGGCAAGCTCAAGTTCGTCCTGGACGGCGAAAAGCTCCACGGGCAATGGACGCTGGTGCGCATGCATGGCAGGCAGGACCAGGATGCGAACAAGCCAGCGTGGCTGCTGATCAAGGAGCGCGATGACGAGGCGCGCGCCGCCTCGTCGTTCGACATCGTCGAAGCGTTGCCCGACAGTGTGCTTTCCGGCAAGCGCAAACCGGACGCAAAGCCGGCCGCCAAGGCAACGCGGAAATCCGCGCGCAAAGCTGGCGTCGAAGCACCCGACAGCATGCCTCCCGCCGCCAAGGCCGCCGACCTGCCGCTGATGCTGGCGCCGCAACTGGCAACCCTGGCCGACAAGGCGCCGGCGGACGATGGCGGATGGCTGTACGAGGTCAAGTTCGACGGCTACCGCCTGCTCGCGCGCATCGACGGCGAGGAGGTCCGCCTGTTTACGCGCAGCGGCCACGACTGGACGGCCAGGCTGCGCGGGCTGGCCAAGGCTGTCGGCGCACTTGGCCTGCGCACCGGCTGGCTCGATGGCGAGATCGTGATGACCGACGAACAAGGCAGGACAGATTTCCAGGCATTGCAGAATGCATTTGAAAGCGCGAAGGTGGATGCGGTCCGGTACTTCCTGTTCGACCTGCCGTACTGCAACGGCTTCGACCTGCGCAAGGTGCCACTGTCGGCGCGCCGGGACATACTGCGGCGCGTGCTGACGGACAAGCCATCCGATTCCCTGCACTTTAGCGAGAGCTTCGAAGGCAGCGGCTCCGAGCTCCTGCCGGCCGCATGCAAGCTCGGGCTTGAAGGCGTCATCGGCAAGCGCGCCGATGCGCCCTACGTGTCCACGCGCGCGCACTCCTGGATCAAGCTGAAATGCACGCAGCGCCAGGAATTCGTGGTGGTTGGCTACACCGATCCGGCGGGATCCCGCCAGGGCATCGGCGCGTTGCTGCTCGGCGTGCATGATGAGAGCGGGCAGCTGCGCTATGCCGGCAAGGTCGGGACAGGATTCGACACCGACACGCTATCGATCCTGCAGCGCAAGCTCGATGCCCTGCGGCAAGAGGCCTCGCCGCTGCAGGCAGGCGTCGAGGGCAAGCCGGCGGGCCAGACGCAATCGCACTGGGTGAAGCCCAAGCTCGTGGCCGAGGTTTCGTTCGGCGGCTGGACGCAGGAAGGACGCGTGCGCCATGCGGTATTCCACGGCCTGCGCACGGACAAGGCGCCCACGGCGATCTCGGTGGAGCGCGCGGTTCAGCTAGAGCCGCAGGGCAAGGCTGCAGCGGGCGCCGCCACGACGGCCAAAGCCGTCAAGGACACCAAAGCCAAAGAAGCAAAATCGAAACCAAGGACAACCGCCGCATCGGGCGTACGCATCAGCCATGCCGAACGCGTCATCGATGACTCGACCGGACTGACCAAGGGCGACCTGGTTGCATACTACGAGGCCATCGCCGCGCTGCTGCTGCCGCATTTGCGCGGACGGCCCGTGGCGCTGGTACGCGGGCCCAGCGGCATCGGCGGCGATCTGTTCTTCCAGAAACACGCAGACGCCCTGCGCATGCCCGGCATCAATACGCTCGATCCGGCGCTCTGGCCTGAGCATCCCCTTTTGCTCGAGATCGCCACGCAAGCGGGCATCGTCGCGGCGGCCCAGTTCAACGTAGTCGAGTTCCATACCTGGAATGCCAACAAGCGCAGGCTTGCCAAACCGGACCGGGTGGTGTTCGACCTCGACCCCGGCGAAGGCGTGCCATGGGATCACGTGCGCGAAGGCGCCGCGATGATGAAGGCCGTGCTCGACGAACTGGACCTGCGCAGCTTCCTGAAAACCAGCGGCGGCAAGGGCTTGCATGTGGTGGTGCCGATCTCGCCGCGTCACGACTGGGAGGTCGTCAAGGCATTCGCCAAACAGCTGGTGACGCATATGGCCAAGACCGTTCCCACACGCTTCGTGGCCAAGAGCGGGCCGCGCAACCGCGTCGGCAAGACGTATATCGACTATCTGCGCAATGGCTTCGGCGCCACCACGGTGGCCGCGTTCTCTGCGCGGGCGCGGCCCGGGCTGGGGGTTTCCGTACCGTTGGCGTGGGCGGAACTGGACGCCATCACATCCGGCGCCCAGTGGACCGTCACCAGCCTCCACGAACGGATCGGCAAGCAGACGGCGGATCCCTGGGCGGACTACGCCACCACCCGGCAAACGCTCACGGAGCCGATCAAGGTGTTGATGCCCTGAGCGCCACGTTAGCCACGTTAGCCACGTCAAACAGGGGAGGCAACCTGTCCCGCTTCCTCAGGCAAGGCCCGATCGCGTTTGGCCTGGTGAATGGCGATACTGCTTGTGACGCCCGCCAGCGCCCGCACGGTGCGCGCGTCACCGGCTCGCGGGCAATGCGGCCAGCCCGTCCAGCAGCGCCTTGTGGAACGCCTTTGGATCCTGCATCTGCGGCGCGTGGCCCAGCTCCGCAAACTCCACCAGCCTGGCGTTGGGCAGCGCCTTCAAGGTACGCTGTGCCAGCACCGGATAGTTGCCGACCTTCGCGCGGATCTCCGGCGGTGCCGCGTCCTTGGCGATGGCCGTAGTGTCCTTGTCGCCGATCAGCAGCAAGGTCGGCGTCTTGAGCGCGTCCAACTCATACACGACCGGTTGCGTGAAGATCATGTCGTAGATCAGCGCGGAGTTCCAGGCCACCTGCTGCTTGCCCGGGCCGCGGTTCATGCCCGCCAGCATCTGCACCCAGGGCTCGTACTCGGGGCGCCACGTGCCGACATAGTAGGTGGCCTGTTCGTAGCTGCGGATCTTGTCGGCGTTGGTGGCGAGCTCACGGGCATACCATTGTTCGAACGACAAGGACGGCACGCCCAACGCCTTCCAGTCCTCCAGGCCGATCGGGTTGACGAGCGCGAGCTGCGCGGTTTGCTGCGGGTACATCAACGCATAGCGCATCGCCAGCATGCCGCCCGTCGAATGCCCGATCACCGTGGCCTCATTGACGCCGATCGATGCCAGCAACGCGTGCGTGTTGCGCGCCAGTTGCTGGAAGCTGTACTGGTAGCGCACCGGCTTGCTGGATTTGCAAAAGCCGATCTGGTCCGGCGCAATGACGCGATACCCGGCCGTGCTTAGCACCTTGATCGTGTCCGCCCAGGTCGCCGCGCAGAAGTTCTTTCCATGCAGCAAGACCGCGGTGCGGCCGTTGGCGCGCTCCGGCTTGATATCCATGTAAGCCATGTGCATGGCTTCGCCCTGCGAGGTGAACGCGAACTGCTGGACCGGCGCCGGATAGTCGAAGCCTTGCAGCTCGGGGCCATACGCGGGGCCATCGTCAGCGGCAGCCAGCGCGACGGGCGCTGTGGCAACCGTTGCCACTGTGAGCAAGGCAAGCAGGAATTGGTGATGAAACTTCATGACAGTGGTCTCGGCTAGCAAAGAAAAAAGAAGGCGGCCTCACGCCGCCAGCCGCGCGCGCTCGGGCGGCGCGGCAAAGTCTAGCACCGGCCCCGCCGGCACCACGCCGCTCGGATTGATCGAGCGGTGGCTTTCATAGTAGTGCCGCTTGATGTGGTCGATATTGACCGTCGCCGCGATCCCCGGCAACTGGTAGATGTCGCGCGTAAAACCCGACAGGTTCGGATAATCGGCGATGCGCCGCAGGTTGCACTTGAAGTGCCCCACATAGACCGCGTCAAAGCGCACCAGCGTCGTGAACAGGCGGATGTCGGCCTCGGTGAGCTGGTCGCCCAGCAGGAAGCGGCGCGTGGCGAGCCGCGCCTCCAGCCAGTCGAGCGTATCGAACAACGGCGTCAGCGCCTCTTCATACGCGCCCTGCGTGGTGGCAAAGCCCGCTTTGTAGACACCGTTGTTGAGCGTGTCGTACACCCGCGCGTTGACCTCGTCGATTTCCGCGCGCAGCGCGGCCGGATAGTAGTCGCCCGCCTTGGCGCCGATCCCGTCGAAGGCGGTATTGAACATGCGGATGATCTCCGACGACTCGTTGCTGACGATGGTTCCCCGCCGCTTGTCCCACAGCACGGGCACGGTGACGCGCCCGGTGTAGTCGGGATCGGCTGCGGTGTAGACCTGGTGCAGGAGCCGCGCGCCGTTGACCGTGTCCGGCACCACGCCCGGGCCTTCGGCGAAAGTCCAGCCCTCGCCAAGCATCAGCCAGTGCACCGTGGAGACGCTGATCATCCCCTCCAGCCCCTTGAGCGTGCGCATGATCAGCGTGCGGTGCGCCCAGGGGCACGCCAGGCTCACGTACAGGTGATAGCGCCCGGCCTCGGCCTTGAAGCCACCGGCGCTGCTCGGGCCAGCGGCGCCATCGGGCGTCACCCAGTTGCGAAAGGCGGCGTCCTTGCGAACGAAGCGGCCGCCGGTGGATGCCGTGTCGTACCAGCGGTCTTGCCATTTGCCGTTGACGAGCAGTCCCATGTCGATACTCCTTTTGATGCGGTGAGGTACGCGTTTTTAGTCGGCGCCAACAGGTTGCGACGGCGCGTTGATGAAATGCACGATAGCCGCAATGGTCTGCCCCGGCGGTTCTTCCATCAGCCAGTGCCCCGAGCCCTTGACGATCACGCCTTGCACATTGGTGGCGACGAGGCGCGCCTGGTCGATCAGGAAATTGCCGGAGGCCTTCTCGCCCGCCAGCACCAGCATGGGCATCGGCAGCGGGTGCTTTGCCAGTGCCGCGAAGTCTTCGGCATCCTGCGGGAACGCACGGAAGAACTCGAATCCCGCACGCATCCGGCCCGGCCTGGCGTAGTTGGCTGCATAAAGCTGGCGGGCGGCTTGCGGCACCGAATGCCTGGGGTCGGCGGCGAAGTCGTTCCAGAAGTGCTCAAAGTAGGTACGCTCGCGGCCCCGCACCAGCTTTTCGGGCGTGTCGCCGTAGAAGTTGAAGTGCCACTTGTCGCGCAGCAGCCAGACCTTTTGCCAGTCGCCCACGCCGGGCAGGAACGCGTCCATCAGCGTGACGCTTTCCACTTCGTCCGGGTATTGCGCGGCGTAGGCGTAGGCCACCATCAGGCCGATATCGTGGCCGACGATATTGATCTTGCGGTAGCCGAGTGCCTGGACCAGGGCGTGAATGTCCTGCGCCATCGTCTTCTTGTCGTAGCCCGACTGCGTAATCGCCGACCCGCCCGCGCCGCGCAGGTCCGGCGCGATGACGACGCGCTGGTCGCCAAGCCGCGCCATCAGCGGCAGCCACATATGGCTGGATTCCGCGTAGCCGTGCAACAGCACGACCGGCGTGCCGCTGCCGCGCCCGGACTGCAGATAGTGCAGGTCGATGCCGTTGGCGTTGATCGTGTGCTGCTGGACTGCTGCGGCGCCGACAGGTTCTGCGGCATGGGCGAGCGGCGCGAGCGCGCCGACCAAGCCAAACATGAGCAATGCGGCGCCGGCGTACCGTGCCATTCGGTGGATGAGGGCCATGACTTTTCTCCGGTGACTGTGCCATGGCAGGACGAACGCTCCTGGGGCCGACGGCGCGGGCAAACAAAGGGGTTTCGGGAATCGGGTGAAGCACTGTGACGAATATTGCGCCGGCACACGTGTTTTGCCGTACGATTTTCCCGATGAACTCGTTCGACGGAGTTGAACATGTTGTCAGAAGACGAACTGGCCTTGCTGGAAGCCATCCGTGACAGCGGCAGCCTCTCGCGCGCGGCGGCGCGGCTTGGCAAGGCGCCATCGACGGTCTCCCACGCCGCCCGGCAACTGGAAGGCCGCTTTGACGCCCTGCTGTTCGACCGCCGCCGCTACCGCCTGCAACTCACACCTGCAGGCCATCTGCTGGCCGACGAGGCCGCGCGGCTGATGCAGGACGTAGCGCGCATGACCCAGCGCGTGCGGCAGGTTGCGAGCGGCTGGGAAGACCGCCTGTGGATCGTCACGGACGAAGTACTGGAGTTCGAATTGCTGATGCCGGTGATCCGCAGCTTCGACGCGCTCAAATCCGGCGTGGCGCTGCGCCTGACCCACGAAGTCCTCAGCGGCACCTGGGAAGCGCTGCGCGACGGCCGCGCCGATGTGATCGTCGGCGCGACCAACGAGCCGCCCGCCATTCCCGGCCTGCGCTGGTTCGAGCTCGGCGTGGTGGAATGGGTCTTCGCCGTGGCGCCGCGCCACCCGCTTGCCAGCGTGGCCGAGCCGCTCACGCGCCAGCGCATCTCATCGCACCGGGGCGTGGCGGTGGCCGATTCGTCGCGCGGGACCGCCGGGCGGGCCTACGGGCTGGTCGGCGGGCAAGCGTCGCTGGCAGTGCCGTCCATGCGGGCCAAGATCCTGGCGCAGCGCGAGGGGCTGGGCGTGGGCTGGCTGCCCCGGCACCGTGTGGCCTCGCTGCTCAAGCGGGGAGAACTGGTGGAGAAGCGCACGGCCGATCCGCGCGAGCCCAATACGCTGTATGTGGCGTGGCGCGGCGACCATGAGGGCCGCGCGCTGGAATGGTGGCTGGACCAGTTTCGCCAGCCGCGGCTGGCAAAGCGCCTGGTGCAGGGCATGGATCTGTTTGCGTGATCCCGTGGCCTGGCATGGCGTGGCGTGGCGGGTGCTGGAGCGGCCATCTCTCCGCGTTGGCAGGAGCGCCGCCAGAAGGCCACGGGCCATTTCATACTGGTGCTCATGTGCGCAATGCCGATCAGCGCTTGCATGCAGGCTGCTATCGTCTGGCTACGCAAGCTGCTGCGGGAGACCGCCGCGCAGATGTCGCCAATGTTGCAGCCGGCAGTGAAGGCAACGAAGTCGGTCGGGCGCGGACGAGGAAAGCCACGCCCCGCGTCGAAGTCCATGTCGGGGTGAGGGACGTAGAAAGGCCGTGCAGCATCGCCCTTGATTGACTCCCCTGGTCTTGCCCCCCCTCGTTTCAACTTCTATTCCACAAAACACCAACCGTCAGGCAAAAAAAACCCCTTAACAAGTAAGGGGCTCTTTTCAACTTCTGGTGCAGAAGCAACTGTTTCGCCGGAATAGAGCTTGCAACATAAAGTCTCATGTAATCAATGAGATAGCATTTCTAAATGCTGCATGAAAAGATTGGAACAATGCCACTGAGAACTGTGAGAATCGCATTGCGCCCTGAATAAACCTTGGAACAGGCATTTATGACTCCCTTACATCACTTTCATCAGGGTAAATATGATGCAAGATGCACATTTATGCGACTTGTGCACGCCCCACGACTATCATCCGTTTTGAACGCTGCCTCTCTAGGCAGGCGACCTATGGTGTTGATTTGGAAGGAGGTTGATGACGACTCGTGATCCAAGGGGACGGCCCATGTGTATCGGCGGGCACCTGGCGGAGCTCGGCCAACGCCCAATTCTATAGGATAGAACGCATCCATATATCCTATTGAGGTCCCTGCGCATCGTCGCGGGCACTTCCCGGGACCAAATTCGTACCGCTCTTGAATATTGGCTTCTCCAAGAGCAATTTGAGTAGATGTGGATTTATGCGCGGTGGCGCATCAAGGTCGAGCTTTAGTTGATGCCAGTCTTCATCCGAGAAGATGAATCGCGTTTGTTCTTGCTCCATAACTGATAGTCCAAGGATGGTGACTTAGTCAGGATAAACCATCTACAGCACTGCTCCGGCGAGGCGAGATCAACAAGCAGGGTACACGCATCGAGCGTCACCGGCGAGGTAACAACTCATCACTCCTCCCTGCCTGTAGTGGGAACTGTGTTGCGCAAGCGCAAGGCGCCCCCCTATTGATCTAGTTCTCGCCCCAACGGGCTCACTCACGCGCCACTGCCCTAAGTCAGTGTGTTCGACGATGGGAAAGTTCGAGGCCCGCTCTCATGCGTATAGATCAAAAGACGCGTCCCCTGTAGCGCTGATTTGAGGCGCCCCCTACTCGCCTGCTAACTCACGAAGCACGATCCGTAGCTCTTCTTGTGCATCCAGACTGGACAATCCCAACTCTTCGTCCGTTTTGACAAGCCGATTTCGAAGCCTCTCGTCCCAACCATCGGCGTCATCGTCTACGGCTATCCAGTTTGCTGCCCGAGGCCCCCCTCGCACGATATACCTTGCAATCTGTTCATACCGAGACAACGCGTTAAACCAACTTTCGTCCACACGATGGGACGCCTCGCTGTGGCGACGCATTGCCGAGTGCCATGTCGCGCCGATCACCCGAGCGCGTAGTTCAGGAGACAAGTAATCGCGGGCACGGCTGAAACCCAGCACGCGAACCCAGGATGTCGAGAGCACGATGCGCACGTCTGGATATGGCCTCAAAATTCCTTCGAGTACCGGTGCCCACATGAAAAGTTCGCCGTCCGCGTGCAACTCTGGACGTCCATTTACCAAGTAAGCTGCATCTGGATGCAGTACGCCATCGTAGTCAAGAAACAGGATCATATCGCCATGCCATCTAAAAATGAGGATCGTCGGCGGAAGGCACGCGAGCCATGCCGAGTTCGCGATTTGCCGCAGTTCGCATTCGAGCGTCGCATCGCGATTACCGGCGAGCCACGCTGCGTGACGAAGAAAGGCTGCTGATTGAATGGCCGGAAGGCGAGTCCGAACCGATCAAATACTGGTTGTCCATGCTACCTGAAAGCGCACAGCTCGACCATCTGGTCCACGTTGCGAAGACGCGCTGGCGTATCAAGCGCGATTACCAGGACCTCAAGCAGGAGTTTGGTCTGGGCCACTATGAAGGACGAGGTTGGTGCGGCTTTCACCACCACGCATCCCTATGCATTGCCGCTTATGGATTTCTCGTCGCCCAGCGCCCGATCCAGGGCGGCAGTCAAAAAAGCGGCTCAATCCACAGCCAGTCTGCCTTACCCGCGGAATACGTGCCGCGCGGCTCCCCAGCGTGCACAGTGACATGTGCCTAATTCCACCACCAGTTTGCGCTGGCGCATTACTGCCCACGTCGCCCAACAACTTCATCGATGCCCGTTTTACGCTGGAAGCGTAGAACTGTACCGATAGGATTCGCGCATCGCATGCTATTGCGATCGCCGGGGATGTTCCCCTGAATTCTCACAATTCCTGATCCCGGAAAACCGCAAGCGCTCGAATAACATGTGCCAGACGCCTCGCACCAGCTTGCGTACCGTCCCAAACTTCACTGATCGCCTCCATAAGCACAATGGAACTCCCTGGATCAGGCCGCGCTTCCGAAGTATCCTTGTCTAGTTTGTAGGCAAATAGAAGCATCCCCGCGCGGGACACCGTTTTCCCCTTTCCGGCAAGAAGCCTGGAAATTTGTGACTGATCAACACCTGTTGCCCTAGAAAGCTGCAGTTGAGTGATATCGCCGCGATGCACGTCATCGGACAGCGCACTCAGCGTTCTGATGTAGGTATCCTCGTCTATTTGGTCCATTTCGAGTTTTGGAAATGCTGAAGAGCGTCTGCATGGCGAAAGCTTGCGCGCTACCAATACCCGCGTTTTCGGCGCACGCCTTCCCAGGCGGTAACCCCGCGCTCAAGCCTTTCCGGTTCAAGGCATAGCTTCTCGTGCAGGGTGGACCAGCCGCCGAACAAAATATCCACGAGAACTAGCAGCTCAGCGAAGCAGTTTAGCGTGCTGGCCATGGCTCCAGCCCCCCAAAAGTACCATGCCGGAAGTCTGCGCTCAGGACCCGCATGTTCCGCCCCTCCGTTTAGCTCATAGCGAGCAAGAAAATCAACACCATAGCGACACCTGATCTCCTCGTCTAGATCTACAGCAGTTCCTCCCAACGCTGCGATCTCTTTCTCTATCACACTTGTAAGCAATCGAGGGTTCGTACCTGCCGTTGCGCTCAAGCTATCTGCGCCAAGTTTAGCGAGGCGAAAATGTGCCTCCGTGGCCGTTGACACTAAGCTCCACTCGGAGCGGCACGTCGGACACGAAGCCGCGAGCGGGTCCACGACCAAAGATTGGACATGAATAGGTGCTCTACACTTGCCGCACTTCTCCACTAGTAAGCAGCCATGCTTGTGGCATGCGACTACCCCTTTCAGTTGGTGACTCCGATGAATGTAGGAGAACCCGAGCGTTTCTTGGTCCTCGCGTATACATTCTGGGCAAATCCTCAGTGAGTCGTGTCTCACCCTAATCGATCGTAGACCTAAGATAATCCCGTGTTGCCCAGGACGGTACTGTCGACCTCCATCAAAATCACACTCACTCACCATATTTGGGACGACAAGCCTGCGCATCGCCGGCAAAAAGGTGTGCTGCAATGCAAATCTATCGACCTCAGTGAACCTTAGCACGTCGGCGAGTGAAGCAAACTTTCCCCACAGTTCATCATCGGTCCGTGTGTTCGGATGACACGACAGTTGCTGGAAAGTGTCTTTCAGGCAATGGCCTCCGACTAGATGATGGAAGCGAAATACCCATCCGTTGATCCACTCGTCAGGCCCGATCTCCGGAACCGCACTTGGAACGATACGGCTGCGTGGTGGGTAATCGGCATGCATGCGCTGGCTCCTTATCGGCTCCCAACCTGATCCAAGTCCTCGAGCGGAAGTCGCCGGAAACCTGAACTTACATATCTACATATGCATATATGTATGCAAAAACCTTAGCCAAGGCAAGAAATTTCGGACTACTCTCCAATGGTGATGCCCCTTGAGCGTGCTCATGACACACCCTCGCCCGCACGCCAGTCCGCAGATTGCCCCAGTCCTCCCCGCGTTCCTGGAGGACGAGACGGTCTACAGCTTAGGGAGTCGAATCCACCATCTTTGTCTGCATGGATCAGCACGACTGACTAGCAGGCTTCTATTTGGTGGCGACGTTCTCGGCCGTATGCACGACTTTCCCGGCGGCTTGCGCTATTTGGCGCGCATGTACAGGGAGGAATCTCACGTCGCGCTCGCGCTTCGGCGTACGGCTTTGGGCTTCTATGCGCCTTTCCGTTCCTCAACGCTCATTGAGCGGTGCATTGAGTCTCTGGGGTCGTCCTCGGTGGCTTCCGTGAAATTCATCTTAGGGCTACCGCCCAGTGGGCTGGGCGCGGAGGAGCCCCTCAAGGCCTGCCCGCACTGTATGGCTGAAGATCTCGCTGTTCACGGAAGCACGTACTGGCGACGGTTACACCAGTGCGCGTCAAATTGGATTTGTCGTCGTCATCGTGCGCTACTGCAGTGCACGTTCTTCAAATCGCGAGATACACACCGATTGAAATGGCTCTTGCCGCAGGATATCCCCCATCCAGCGTGGGAGAGCCCTCTCATCCGCCTCACCCCATTGCTTGTGAGGATGAGTGAGGTTACGAGATCGATGCTCGATATGCCTTTAGGGGCCCTCACACACGATCGCCTCAGAGCTCTCTATCAATACAGTGCGGCGCAGCAAGGCCTGCTTACCAGATGCGGGCGAGTCCGCGGCGAATTCTCGCAGCGTCTTGGCGACGAACTCGCGACGTTGAATGCTCTCCCGGGGTGGGACTGGATTGACAGTAAAAAGTCCACAAGGTTTTGCCTTGGCATGGTACGGGCTGGACGCCATGCGCTGCACCCCGCGAAGCACGTCGCCGCTTTATCGATACTATTTAAAGACATCCATGAGATCGAGATCACCCTGGGAGGCATGCCGCAAGAACGACCATGGCACGTTGATCGGCCAGAGAGAGGTGACGATCCCACCAAAGAGCTAGACTTGGACGTAGTCCGGTCGACGTATGAGCTTACCGGGTCAGTACGCCGCACCTCAGAGCGGCTGAGCTTGTCGTACTATCAGGTGGAAAGAATACTTACAGATATTGGTATTCCGATCCGTCGGCGCCCCAAGGCGCTCCACCCCTATCTCTTGGCGCAACTCCGCCAGGCGTTTGCAGAGGGCCGATCTATTAAAGAAGCAGCGCAGTTGGCTGCCATATCACCGAGGCTTGTGGAACGCGCCCTGTGCCGACAGCCGGCCCTCAAACAGGCATGGCGGGACGATCGGCGAGAACGCAAAACGATAGCTGCCAGACAGTCCTTCCTATCACTCGTGAGATCAAACGAGGGCGCGTCACTAAGTACTGTCCGCAGGCTAAGAGGCAACTCCTACTCATGGCTGTACCGGAACGATAGCGCGTGGTTGTCCGAGAACGTCCGCGCCATCTTCCCGGCAAAGCACCTCAGCTCTTCATCGAGAACGAGAGACTCCTAGTTTTTTTTGCCACCCGCAGCGGCTGCCGTCTTGCGTAGCTCCGAAAGATGATGGTCCTTTTCCACGTTCGAAGTCCTCCTAGATTTTTCCGATTCGCCCGTTAAAGAGCGCTCGGCCCGCAACCGGGCCTGTCTCCTCACATACTCTGGATCCACTTGCGTTGCCACGAATCCCTTTGATGGAGCGTATTGCGCGGCCTCTCGATATGCATGCCCCCATTTCTCGATGTAATAGTCGTTGTCAACATCGCTAAAGCCGACCAGCTTTGACGCATCCTTCTCAACAAATGCCCGGATCATTCTCTTCATTCCAGGAGCAAGCGGTCGCTTGCTAGCTGCTTCTTTTATGTCTTCCACGGTAATCGTCTCTCGACCGGCCACTATAGCAAGCTTCTGCGCAAGAGCATGAAGTGGTACCAGATGCCCGATGAATCCACCAGTGGCGTTGAAGTACTCCTGTGAAATCTCCTTATTTAGCCGTTTGGAGCGCGGCAATAGTTGGCATGCCCAAAGGCCCCACAGAAAGGAATCCCACTCCTCATCGTCGATGGAATCTGCTGGCTCGATCCGGATTGTCGTTTCCGAAAGGCGACGCAGCGCCTGCGTTGATACTCCATCTTTCTCCATGAACCGAAGACCGAGAGGATTTCCGATAAGAATACAAGGAATGTTGGCGTTCAATAATTTTAAGATCAAGCTTCTTAATGCTTTTCTATCATCATTATTACCAGCGTTTATTGCCTGAAACTCGTCTATTCCAAGAATACCACAGTAGTGAGTTTTTAAGGCCCGTACCACAATTCGAGATATCGTATCAGTCGAGTCCCTATCTGGTCTATTCGGCGTATACTCCCCAGCGACAAGATCATCGATGCTTCGCAGAATTTCTACCAGGAGGGCTTTCACTCCTTTACCGATGCTCGCATCCACATACAGCCACACGATCTGCTTCACATATTTGAGATGTGGAAGGCCCTGTCTCTCTACAACCTGCGGTAAGGTCTGAAGTATGTGCCGACAAAGATGACTCTTTCCAACACCGGTAAGCCCCGTGACGATCATTCCATCTGCATAGTGCGCGTCTACGGGCAACGTATTGCGCACCATGACATCTTGGAAGTACGCAAGAATGTTCGCTGCGATGGATGGATCTCTTGTCGTGTACCCCAAACGTATTGCATCAAGGATCGTAAAGGCAAGGTTTCGCGCTAATCGAGTGGGTATGAATACCTGTCTAAGGTAGGCTCGGAGCATGGCCGGGTTGTCGTTCTCTCGCCGCCACTCCTTGGAGTCAAAAGGGTTTCTCGCCAAGTACCGCGCCATTTCCGCATCGGATTGGATCGTTGGAAGTACAGACAAAAGGGGATTCTTAGCCTTATTCATCAGCGCCCCCTTTCAGCCAATCGCGCAGCGCTCCGTCCCTTGGCCCGTCTTGTTCTATGCTCTGATCATCGTGACCCATCGGCTCTGCAGCGGAAACGGTAGCAAAACGCCCTAATGGCAATCCAGTTGGCCCTAAGATATCAGTCTCCGTTCGCCGATCTTCCCGCATTCGATTTGCATGAACTCTCCCTTTTGGCGACAATTTAGCCTCGGCGTGATACTGCCTCCTAGCCGCCGCTATCTCAACTTCCCTATCGAAGTCCAACGCGGCTGCCATCTCAATATCCCGCTGGTTCTCGACACCAGCCTCCGCGGAGATGCGCAACTTGTCCTCGACACAGTCCCTTAACGAGGCCACGCCCCAAACAGGGGACGAGTCCTGACTCTGCAATTCCAATTCATGGTAGCCGCTGTAGGGGTCTAAATAAAATATCCTCCTAAGATCGTAGGGATTAAATTTTATGTCAATTCGAAATATCCCATTCATCCGCGCTCGTTCAAGCCATTTTTTATCTGCAGCGTACGCTCCATGATAGCGAAACTGTGTAAGCACAACCTCTCTATTTCTCCCCTCGTCGACCGGCGCAATGAGAAATATTCCGTTCTCCCGGACGACGGCGGTAGTCTTGTCCATTAGGGCATCGACAACCACATCACGATGGCATGAGATATATCCCACGTACCCCTTCCGCCTAGCCCACGCCCAGATCTCACTTCGTATCGGGCGTACACCATCCTGCCGCATTTCTGCCGTCAATAGATGAGGCACTGGCACAGTGGTGTTGTGACGAATATCCGCACGAAGCATCATTCGAGAAAACTCCTCGATGTTGAGTAGTGCGTTCTCTCCAGGATGTTTCTCGCCCCGGTCTCGCTTTCGTCCGTAGGTAGTTCCAGGCAAGCTGTGGTCAACGCGACTATGATCGCTGGAGTGCTGCACTTCCACGAGGCCCTTCTGATCTGCCCTGCCTCTCGGCAGCACATGAAGCTCAACGCCTAGTTTGCGCAAATCGTCTCTTACCTTTGCTGCGTTTCCTTCACCTCTATCAACGATAAGTGTCCTAACCATAACCGCCGGAATGTCAGCGTCCGTAACACCCTCCACACCTAGCCTGCGAGCGTAATCGACTTTTGATGACCACATATTCAACAGACCATATCGGACCGCCTCGACATTTACCGCCCAACCAATATACCTCCCAATAACCATTCCCGTGAACCAGCATACGAATGGGATAGTGAAACACCTACCAAGTGTCCGCATTCTGGAGAACATCGATGTGAGGTACACGTCGGCGTTGTCTGCATCGGATTGAGCGACGGCGCCAATCCTTCCTTCACCGCGTTTCAAGCTGCCCGACAGGGGGCGTCTATTCAAATCGAAGTCCTTTTGGGATGTCTGTTTACGCGAAGCGGCTATACCACCGTCGCCGAGTTCTCCGTGATATATGAACTGATCGAAGCTCGGCCGCTCACCCTCCGGGTTAATATTCGGCACTTCCGTGCCATACAACGACTTGTACCCATCGCTGTAAAATACGTTTAGCATGCTCCTGTAGGCGCACTCTCGAGTTACTCCCTTCTTCAAGAATGCATCCCAGCACATTCGTATGTTTTTGAGATCGCTCGTATTCAGAGGATAAGGCGTAATCTCGTCGAGCCCCAACGAATATCTGTTTGTTCTTCGCCCGAGAGACTTCCCACTTCCGGCACGTTTCTTTCCTCGACCGCCACACAACGCGGTCCTAGGCATGATGCACGCAATCCTAGACCCCCCCGCCCAGTAGCGGTACAACGTTCGACACACCTGGGGGAATGAGACGCCATACTGTTTGATTACCGCAGAGGAAGCTCTACGGAGAGACATCCTTCCTGTGATAAGGTCTTCCTCGTTCTCGATCAACTCGCCCAAGATGACTATCCACCTCGCTTGAAAATCGAGAGGAAAGCAGCGCTCAGACCCTCGCCTCTGGTAGAGGGAACGCAGTTGCTTTTCCTCCACGAGACTTAATGGGTCAGGTGCTACGTCCACAAGGCGGGCAAAACCTCCGTCGATAGCAGCTTGCACATCTTCATTCCTCAGCGCTATGAGCCCACGCTGCCTTTCCTGGTCGATGGGGATCACTACAATTCGATGTTGGTCTATGTACAGTACACGCACAACGCCAACGTACTTGCACAAGCCCGGCCCGAACGCCAGGGTGCAGCCTTTCACAGTCGTGCCCATTCTGCCCCTCCCAGCCATTCAACGGCCGCTGTATCTACCCATGAAAAATCTGTTAGCACGGGATGGCGGTTCATAATGATCGGATGTCGAATGTCTAGCGGAACCCGTCGATGCCAGATGGCATGCTCGAAGAGACATCGTCCCAATTCATCGTCGAGATGCAACGTGACGGAGGTCTCTTCCTTCGCCTCTTGGATGCTCCGTCGACGCGTGAGTTGACGGGAAAGCTCCGCGCCATACTCCACGTCAATGCCCGAACACTGTAGGTCATGAGGCAATAGCGAAGACCTGTATGCGGTGCGAAGCGTTTCGCGAAGGTCTCGTGGCAAAAAGGTTGCGGAGCGCAGACGCCACTCAACTCCGATCTCCATAAGGGCGACCCTTTCTAGGATGAGTCGTTCTCGCACCCGAGGCCCATCTCGAGTATCTGCCGGTGTGTTTCCGCCAGCAATAGAGGCAATTGTGGACTCCGACTTCACGGCAATGGCCACCGCCTTCAAGCCATCTCGTGTTGCTACAGTGGCAAGGATGTCCGTTGTCGCGACGTATGGCACAAGCGTACCCACATATGTCCCATGCTCGATCCCGAGTTCTTCAGCTACCGCAAGTGTGCCGCGACTCCACCGGAGTTCCCCGCAACCGGAATGGCAGGCGAGGGGGTGAGGATGCGGCCAAGGCCATATAGGGAATTGCTCCCTCAGATCTTGAACGCCCAACCACAGCAACCACACGGCAACGTCGGCCTCTTCACGGGATAGGAAGCACGCCTGGCGACCGCTTCCGATGAGAGTCAAGTCAATGTTATTGCCGTCGGATGCCAGGTTGCCGCGCTCATGTCGCAGCCATGGGCTGTAGTCGACTCCGTGCCCGGTGCCGCGCCCTTCCTTAATCCATCGCTCAAGCGTTTCCCACTTTACTTTTCGTTTGGCCATATCGAGTCCCAACCGCCCTCTGCAGGGCAAAATTGAAGACGAGGGGGCCATGACCTAGCCTCACCGCTTGGCCGCGCACTTAGGGCAATGCTGATTAAGTCCTCCGATTCGTGAGGAGAAGCGTTATTTGAAGAATCACGAGCGCAGCAAGAGATGAACAATGAAGCAGATGACGTTGG
>NZ_BAAILO010000012.1:0-4829 GCF_054589115.1 Cupriavidus sp. 8B
TCTGCGCGTCTGCAATCTCGAGCTTACGCATGGCTGCATCCCCAAAAGAGTAACCACGCAATCATACATGCTGCAATATTTATGTCGCTATGTTTAAAATAGGCAGCACAGGTGTGATGTGCCGGCGCACCTTGTACGCTGCGAGATTGACCGACAGTGCGCATGTATTACGGTCTTCATCCCGTCCGGAGTACGCTGCGGCTCGCGCGGTGCAACAAAAAGGTGTGGGGCTTCTCCGGAACGCTCGTCGGGCACACCAATGCACGCGCATTCAAGAACCTCCTCCAACTGCGCCACGACAGCTTCGATCTCATTGGGGTAGACTTTGAAACCGGAGACCAAAATCAAGCCGATGATGCTCCGAGAAGTTGCATCGACTTTACCCGCGTATTGGTGGGACACCCACGCCGATTCGTCAGCCCTTCTCGCCCACTTGACACCGAGGAGTGATTGCACGAATACAAAGCATGTGCGAAACGTCAAAACAATTGCATTTGCATACCTTTGTATAGTTGTCGTGCTGCACTCGAAAACGTATTCTGATTGAGCTTGAGATATCCCTATTGCCAACTCTCCCGTTCGAGCCCGTCGGCAAGAGGGCTCGTTTTTTGGGTTGGAGCTCAACGGCAAGATTCCCACCAGGTACACGAGGCAGACATGCAAGAAAGACTCGCAGTCGAAGATTTCGGTGCCAGTCATCCAGGCCGTTACCAAGGCATGTTCGGCTGTCCTGATCGTGTTATCTTTCCTGCTTCCCGGCTACCTTATAGCCCACCTGTTCTTCTTTCAGGATCCCGGCTTGGAGTTCGGAAATCATACGTTCCACGAGATTGCCATTGCTGCAGCCACCCTCGACGGGCTTTTCATCACCTATGTCACTTGGCGGCGTCCGGCGAAACGCTGCCGCGCTGGCTGATCCTGGGGTTTCTGGGCTTCTTGCCGAGTCGAAGCGGGATAGGAACGAGGGCTGATCGTGCCCGTGCGCGCGTCTGAACAGCTTAAAGACGAACTGACGGAAAGCTCGCCGCAAAAGCACTCAACGAGGACAGCGGCAACGACGCCAATAATTTCCGGCTCGTATTTGGACTACCGGGCAAACGCCGTCATACCGCAGCGCGAGAGTTGGGTCAGTAAGCGGTGCCAACTCGCACCTTGCCTCGTACTGGCCGTCTCGTCGACCATTTCTAAGTCGAGTCGGGGATTTTCGCCGTATCTCTCTTCGGAATGAGCCGACGGCTGCTCGTCTTTGCATCGCTTGCCCGTGTCTGTGCGGAATTGGTGGAATTGTGGACGGTGTCTAGCATGAGAGAGCGGATTCGAAACCCCAATGGTGTCACACGGCTTCCGGTCATCTGTGAGCCCTACAACTCCGCGCACCGCTGGCAGGTGGCAATTCTCGGCGCCGTCTCCTTCTTCTTGCTCGCAGTGGCGGGCATCGCAGCGGCACGCCATCCGGGGAACGTCGCTGCGCTGTGGCTAGCCACCACGTTCGGCCTAGGTGTCGCCCTGAACCGCCCGCCTGCCGAAACACCGGCACTCTTAGCGTCCTTCCTCGTGGCCGGTGTGTGCGCTAACGGGGTCATGGGCGACAGTCTTGGCGTCGCTCTACTGCTCAGTTGTGCTAATGTCGCGGAAATCACCTTCTCGGCCTCAGTGATTAGAGCCATGTCCGGACGCGTCAGCGTTATACGCTCCGGCCCTTTCACGCGCTGCGCACTCACGCTCGGCATAGGCGGCACGCTGGGACCTGCTGTGGGTGCTACGCTCGGTGCCGCAGCGATCGCCGTCGGCTATCACGCCCATTACGCAGTCGCATGGTGGACATGGTGGACCGCAGATTCAATGGGCGCAGCGTTAGTGCTGCCACTGATGTCTACGTTCAGCCGCGAGCGCCTATACGCCACCTTCCAGAATAAACACCGGACAAAGCTTGCCATGCTTCTGGCCCTCTGTCTGGGCACTGTGGCCACCGCCGTCTGGCTTAGCCAGAATCCCCTTGCGGTGCTCTCGATGCCGTTGGTAATCGTTGCACTTACTTCCAATCCACTGGTCACAGCGCTTCTGGCGCTGGTATCTGTACTCTTCACCGTGCTGCTTGATCTCGGTACCGTGGCTGCCGGCCTGCGGCAGACGCAGACGCTACTGCAGCAGCCTGTACATCTGTCCACGGCGCTGATCATGGTCTTCCCAATCAGTATTGCCTTCGTCGTAGAACAAAACCGGCACGACCGCACCCAGCTACGCAGCAGCGAGGAGCGTTTTCGGAAGGCCATGGAGCACTCGGCCATCGGGATGGCGCTGGTGGACCTGGACGGCCAATGGCAAACGGTGAATCGGGCCGTCTGCGATCTACTAGGGTACAGTGCTGCCGAGCTGGCCAAACTGTCCGTTAAGAGCATTACCCATCCGGAGGACCTCGCCTCCGATCTCAACCAACTCGAACGCCTATTGGGCGGAGAAATTGAGGCCTACCGCATAGAAAAGCGATACAGGCATAAGGACGGTCACTACCTCTGGGCGTTGCAAGCCATGTCACTGATATGCGAAGAAGGTTCCGGCAAGCCGCTGTATTTCATCAGCCAAGTGGAGAGCATCCATGAGCGCAAGATGGCGCAGCAAGAACTCGAGCGCCTATCTCGACGCATCCAGCTTGCAGTCGATGGCGGCGGCGTCGGCATCTGGGAATGGGATCTCGAGCGCTCGTCGATCACGTGGGATATGCGCATGTATATCCTGCACGGCCGCCCCGCCGAAGCTGCAAACACGCTCACGCTGCGCCACTGGCGATCCATGTTGCATCCGGAAGACGTGCGGCGCGTGAGGGAGGAGATGCTCCTGGCCATCAAAGGCGCGCAGCCCTTCGACACCGAATACCGCATCTGCTGGCCCGACGGCGAGGTACGCCATGTACGTGCAAAGGCCGCAATTTCACGCTACGCAAACGGCAAAGCCAGCGCCATGGTAGGCACCAACTGGGACATCACAGAGAACCGTCAGTTGACCGAGGCACTTTTCGAGGAAAAAGAGCGCCTGCATATCACGCTTCGTTCCATCGGCGACGCGGTGATCTGTACGGACGGCGAGATGCGCGTGACGTTCATAAACGTCATCGCTGAGCAGCTAACGGGCTGGGGCCTCTCGGAGGCCATGGGGCAACCCCTGGACAACGTTTTCCGGTTGTTGGACGAAAGCACCCGTGACCCCATTCCCAGCCCTGTAGAAGCATGCCTGCAGACCCTTCGCCCCGTCTATCTGCAGAACGGTGCGGTGCTAATCAGCCGGAGCGGCGAGCCGCACGACGTGCAAGATTCGGCCGCCCCGGTGCTGACCGCGACTGGCGAAGTGATTGGTGCAGTGCTCGTGTTTCAGGACATCACCCGCGCCCGGGCCCTGCAACGTGAGCTAGCCCATTCGGCCACGCATGATGGCCTGACCGGACTGCCGAACCGCAACTGGTTCGAAAAGCATCTGCACGAGATCTGCGATGCTGCGCGTCTGCAGACGCAGCATCACGCGCTGTGTTTCATTGACCTAGACCGATTCAAGATCGTCAACGACACCGCGGGCCACGCGGCGGGCGACGTACTGCTGCGCGAGGTCGCTCATGTGATCCGTCATCACGTACGATCCGGCGATGTGCTTGCGCGGCTGGGCGGCGACGAATTCGCGCTGCTGTTGCACAATTGCGCAATCGACCAGGCCGAAGTCGCGTGCCAAAAGGTGATAGACGCGATCCGCAGCCAGCGCTTCCCCTGGGGAGGACGCGTCTACGACCTGGGCGCCAGCATCGGCATTACGGCGATCGGCGCCGATACACCGCCAGTGGGCGAGCTCATGAGTCGCGCAGACGTGGCCTGCTATGCCGCCAAGGCGGCGGGCCGTAACCGTGTGTCGGTGTATCGCAGCGACGAAAGCGACGCGCGGCGCCATCACCAAGAGCTGCAAGTAGCAGCTGGGATCCGTTCGGCACTGGAGGGCAACCGCTTCTGCCTGTTCGCGCAGGAAATTCGGGCGTTACGGCCAAACTCCGAGCATTCGCATCATATTGAAATTCTGGTGCGGATGATTGACGAGCGCGGTCAGATGGTGCTGCCCGGCGCCTTCATTCCCGCAGCCGAGCGCTACGATCTGATGGGGCATGTCGACCGCTGGGTCATCTGCCGCCTGCTGCGCGGCTATGGCCCGCGGCTACGCACATCGCCGGAGCTGACTGTGGGCATCAACCTCTCAGCGAACTCACTTGGTGAGCCCTTCCTGCTGCCCTTCCTGCACCAAGAGCTGCAAACCTCGAAGCTCCCGGCGAGCCAGATCCAATTTGAGATCACAGAGACAGCGTTGATCAACAATATGGCGGCAGCTAATCGCCTCGTAACGGACATGCGGCGCGCGGGCTGCACCGTCGCGCTCGACGATTTCGGCACAGGGCTATCCTCCTTCGCGTACCTTAAGCAGTTCAAGGTAGACTGCTTGAAAATCGATGGCAGCTTCATCCGCCACCTTGCCAGAAACGCGGTGGACCGCGAGATCGTCAGCGCAATCAATGACATCGGGCACCGCCTCGGCGTGTGCACCGTGGCCGAATCAGTGGAGGACGAACAGACCCTGCGCACGCTGCGTGCGATCGGCGTGGACTGTGCCCAGGGCTACTTCATCGGAATGCCATTGCCGCTGGATGTCTTCTTGGACGAGTACCAGGCGCGATCGATGGAGAAAGGCTAGGGGGTGTTTACATTGGCGGCCTCAAATCTGAAGTGCAACACCTTGCTTCGGGTAAGGTGTTCAGATGCAAAGCAGAACTTCGTACCAACAACTTCAGCCTGAGGAGCGCA
>NZ_BAAILO010000013.1:0-50934 GCF_054589115.1 Cupriavidus sp. 8B
TAGCGCGCGGCCGGTCAGGCGCAGGGCGGCTTGGAGATGTGATTGCCCCGAGACGATCCGGTAATTACGCCCTTCTGATCGTCTCACCACCGCGTCGGTGGGGATCTCGTTGAGCTCGATAGAGCCAAATCCGGGGAGCGACATTTCCTCGATGCGATTCTTGATGCAAGCGACCATCACGGCGGCGCCGGGGCGCTCGGATGCCGCAAGCCGTTCATATTGCCCGAGGAGGATGTTGGCCTGCTCGATTGAGGGCGTTGCATACATATAGGATTGGATGGCGGTAGGCGGGCAAGTCAACCGGGTCGCCATGATTGCGAATGCCCAGTCTCTTTTGTAGTTGCAGTGTGGGCAAACCCAGCCGTACTTGGTGGCAATCAGGATGCCAGGGGCGCCACCTTGGACTCCGTGGCGATGGTCGGCGCTGTTCCTACAGGTGAAGGCGCGCAGAACCGGGCCGCCGAGGCCGACCTGGTTCTCGTTAAGCTTCTGGACCTGATCGTCGGTGAACGGTGCGCGAATGTAGCTCATGGCATATGAGAAGGCAGTTTCGGCGTGGCGTGGCAATCGCCGCGCGGCAGGCTCCCGCCACGCTCGGGAGCCTGCCCGGCGGCTAACAAATTGGGCGCCAGGACACACTGCGGCCGCCGCCTGCTTCCAGTTTATGCCTGGGAGAAGGCCTATGTTGCTTTGGCCGGGTCCGAACCTCTGTGTACTGCGCGACCTAAATCCACTCCGCTTCCTCGACGCAGCCAGGACAAATCTGCCCGACCCGCTCGCGGCGACGGGGAGGGACGGAAGCTGCCGTCCTCTTTGCCTCGCCTAGGAATCCGGCCCGCAGATACGTGCTCGCAGACCAGGCACCACCGGCTCCCTGGGGCTCAGTGCCGCGATCATTGGCATTGTCGATGGCCTCCCGGGGTCGCCGCGTCCCGCGCAGACCGCGAATCGTCGGATACGGCAAACTGCCACCATCAACTTCCTGCGCTGCAGCATTTTCCCGGTGGCTGCATATTGGGGTCTTCGTATGTTCGATGTGATTTGGCCGGCGGCCAAGATAAGCACACGCGGGTAGAGATCGCGGCTTGGTCTGCTAGAGCCGCCCTCGCGCAAGTACCTGACTCTGCTGATCGAACATCCGATCTGGCTAGACACCACAGGCGATTTTTCCGGGACCCGAGGACGTCCGTAGAGGCACTAGCCAAGCAGATCCGCCGCTTGGACGCCGGCAAAGTGGTCATTATTGGGGGCGATCCGCGGCACTGAGGGACAAGCTCGCCGTCGGCGGCATGGTTGTGAACTTGGCCGCGCAGTGAATGGTCGGAGTTAGGCGACGCCCAGCGGCCAAAGGATCTCGGCGGACCGCGTTCGCCGGCGCTGCGATGTTGGCCTCGGCCGTCGGACTCGCCGAGTCTGACGAGCCAGCAGCTCCCGGCACCGCCAAGGCAGCGGAGTTGGCGGCGGCATCCGTCCATTGGGGTAGTGATAGACGTCGATGTAGTGGCCAGCCAGCTTCCGATGCTCCGGGGTATCAGCAAGCAGGTAGAGCATCTTATCGTACTGAATCGTCAGGTTCTTGGACACACACCGCGGCTCGCGCCAAGTAAAGATCAGATCTAGGCTCTCATCCGGTCGCAGAGGCCGATGGGCGTCGTGGTTGTTGCGCGGCACCTTGGCAAAGCGTCCATTGTAGTCGGCGATGAACTCGGGCATGAAGGCGTTGGCAGCTTCCATCGTGCAGATGTCACTCAGGCGCAGCTCTTTGACCAGCCGGTCTTGTAAGGTCAAGTGGGTCCGTTCCACTCGCCCCTTGGCCTGGCTGCTGTTGGCACAGATGCCTTCGATGTTCAGCTCGGACAAAGCCCGGGAGAACTGGGTGTGGCCGTCGCCGCCGGTAGCATGGGGCTTATTGACCCGGAACACGCTGGCCTTGTCGCTGTAGAACGCCACCGGCTTGCCATGGCGGCCCAGGTAGGACCGTGTTGCGGCGAAGTATGTGAAGGTCGCTGCCGAGTGGGCAAAGCTAAGCATCCATGATGCGACTGGTGGCATTGTCGACGTAGACCAGTAAAGTGCAGGCCGGCGCCCGCTCTTCGAACCACCTGTGGTCACAGCCATCGATCTGGATCAGTTCACCCAGGCACGCGCGGCGGTTGCGTGGCTGGTAGACCTTGGGCGGACGCTGCTTGCGCGGCACCCAAAGCCCAGCGCTCACCATCAGTCGGCGGATCGTTTCCTTGGACAAGGTCAGCCAGTTGGCGGCAACCCGGCGCTGCGCTTCACCATCGTCGGCTTCGTGCTGGTGCATGCCGTGTTTGCCGCGCTCTCGTTCACCCAGCTCTGGATGGTCAACGAGCGCGGCATGGACGGCGCCGGCATCGCCACCCGGATCGCCGCGCTGCAACTGCTGTTCGGCACGCTTGGCTGCCTGGCGGGCGGCATCCTCGGCGACCGCCTGGCCCGCAGGCTGCCGGGCGGCCATGCCAGCTTCATGGCGCTGCTGGTGGTGACCTGCGCGCCGCTGATGATCGCCTACCGCTTTGCGCCGGCGGGCTCCGCGCTGTTCTATGCCGGCATGTGCGCGGGCTTCTTGCTGCCGCTGGCGCTCTATGGCCCGGCCAATACGGCGATTACCGGCATGACGCCGCAGAAGATGCGCTCCCCCATCTCTGGCTTCAGCATGCTGTGCATCAATGTGTTCGCGATCGCCAGGGCAACATGACGGTCGGCGCCGCCAGCGACCTTCTCAAGGCGAGTGGCACCGCCGCGCCGCCGACCCACGTGCTGCTGGCCGCCGACGTCCTTGCCATCGCCTCCGCGCTGTTCTTCGCGCTGGCCGCGCGCGCTGCGTGCAAGCAACCGGCCATCGACATTCAACTCATACAAACGACAAGGTAACGAATCATGATGCAAAATCAAAGCTAGAATCTGGAAGGGCGTGTCGCCTTGGTCACCGGCGCCGGTCGCGGCATGGGCGGGGCGCCATCGCGGTCGGCCTCGCCAAAGCGGGCGCGCACCTGGTGATTTGTGACATCGACATGCCGGGATTGGAGTAAGCGCGCGTGGCAGTGGAAATGGCAAGCGCACAGTGCCTGGCGTTGCGCTGCGACGTATCATTCAGTATCGAACGCGCGGCAAATGTCGACCGCTGCGAGCACAAAGACAATGTCCGGCCAACGATTCATTTCGCAATGGCTCCGTTCAGGAGGTGCTCGTCCGCATAGGGAAACACAATCTGCCGACTTGGCCGAATCAACCCCTCATCCTTGTTTGCATAGTGTAGACGACTCAGCAAATCCTTGATGACGTTGAGGCGCGCCAGGCGCTTATCGTCTGCGCTCACGACGTTCCATGGCACAGTGGTGTTGGTGCGGGCAAACATCTCGTTTCGAGCCTTGCTGTACTTTCTCCAGAGTGCAACCGCTTGCTCATCAATGGGGCTCACTTTCCACTGCTTTAGCGGGTCCCGGCGGCGGTCGGCAAGACGTTTCTCTTGCTCCGCTTTCGTGATGTCGAGGTAGTACTTGATGAGGCGAATGCCGGAGCGCACGAGCATTCCCTCGAATTCAGGGACGCTTGACATGAATTCCTCATATTCGGCGCCGGTGCAAAAGCCCATCACGTGCTCGACACCTGCCCGGTTATACCAACTGCGATTGAAGAGCGTGAATTCTCCGGCGGCAGGCAGTTCCGTCGTATAGCGTTGGAAATACCATGAGCCTCGGTCGCGGTCGGAAGGCTTCCCGAGGGCGACCACTCGAGTTTCACGCGGACTGAGATGCTCAACGATGCGCTTAATCGTTCCGTCCTTCCCGGAGGCATCTCGGCCCTCAAAAACTACCAGTATTCTGTCGTTGCAGCGAAGGAAGTGCTTCTGCAGCTTTACTAGCTCAATTTGCAGTAGGTGCAGGCTTTCCTCGTACTCCTGATGGGAGAGCGCACTGACCTCGCGCTGGGAATCTTTGCTACTTGCCGTCATTTTCATGATTCCACTTCCGTAAATCTGGCGTACTGGCAACTTCTGCGGACGACTTCCCTGGTGTTAGCGGGCAACTTTGTCGGAGAGCAGCAGGTCTAGGGCAGGCCGGTCTACGACTTCTTGCTCAAGTAGTAGCTTCGCCAGTGCTTCTAGTTCGTTTTGATATGCCAGGAGTGTTTGCTTCACTCGCGCGTTCGCATCGGCCAGAATCTGTCTGACCTCGGCATCAATCATCTGCGCCGTGCTTTCACTGCATTTTTGCACTCGCGCGGCATCATGCCAGCGCCCATGACATGGGATTTCGCATTTCCTCATAGGTTGCAAGTCAAAGCTGTGCACTCATCCCGAACTGGGTAATCATCTGGCGCACCATGTCTGTGGCGCGCCGCAAATCGTTCTGCGCGCCGGACGAGACATCGCCGAAAGCAATTTGTTCTGCGACGCGGCCACCGAGCAGCACGTCGAGCCGGTCAAGAAGTTCGCTCTGCTTCAGTAGGTAGCGGTCCTCCGTCGCTGTTTGCTGCGTGGCTGTCGTGGTCGTGGTTCGCTCTATCCTCCGATTGAGGTGGCACTGTTGGGTTCCAGCTAACAGCAGCCGTGGTCACGGTGGTGCCTGTGGACGTATCGTGCGGGGTCCTGCTGGAAAACCGTCCGCGAAGTTTCGGATTCGAAAAAGAAAGTCTTCCCTTCGAAATTTGCCGTGATGGCGTGGGCGGCATCGACCTTGTTACCGGTGACGGGGTCGTGTTCAACCTGTCCGTACTCCTGGATTGTGTGCGAGGCGTCCCTGTGCTCGCTGTTCCGGCGAGCCATGAAGAGGCGCCATATCAATAACGCCAATGCCGCAGCAATCAGGAGCCATGCCGGATTCTGTGTAAGCGAGTTCATTGATGGACCCTCTTTGCAAAGTTTGCTTGCGCGCCGCTGTGCCACCGGCAGTCGCTTGGGCTGTCTGCGCGTCGGTGCCCCTGTCTTTACTCCCTAAGGGGGGCCGGTCTACCCTTCGCCTTTGGCGAGTAGCAATCTGAAATGCATGATTTGCATTTTGAGTATCGGCTCCCACCTGATTCTGCTCTTGACGCCAATCAAGGAATGCCGCGGCCGCGGCGATCTAGTGTCGCGGGTGAGGGGGGAGAGTGCAGAACAGTGCATGAACAGGTAGCAGACGCTGAAGTGACCCGCCCGGTACTTCCGCCACCCCGAGCGGGCAGACTTGGCCAGCAATTGCGGAATCAGAACACCGCGACCGTCCCGCTGACCAGTTCCTTTACCAGGGCAGGAAGCGCCGCCAGTTGCTGCCCGACGAGGTAACGGATTTGCTGTTGGCGCGCGGCCGAGAGCCCATCTGCCGCTGCCACATCGATGGCGACCAATTGCGGCTGGTCGATTGGGCGACCAATCGATGACAGAAGTCGGACGATGACAACATCCACGCCATCCACGTTGGCCTCAATATATGCTGCCAGCCGATGGGCTAACACGTTGTAGAGCTTGCCGACATGCGAAGCCGGGTTCTTCCCCGCTGCAGCCTCAAGCGACATTGGCCGATAGGGTGTAATCAGGCCATTGACCCGGTTCCCACGACCAACTTCACCGTCGTCACCGTGCTCCGCGCTCAGGCCCGTCACGGTCAGGTAGATTCCGCTTTCGTCACGGACACTGAGGTCGTCCAGGGTATTGACTTCAATCTCACACAAAGGGCGGATGTGCCTGGCAAGAAGCGACGTGATTTCATCCTTCAGCGCGAAGTATTCCTCAACGGCGTGCACATATTGGTCGACAAACGCGAGGGCAACGATGAGGCGGTGATGCGCATCCAGTCGACTACCCATGACCTTGTAGTCGTGGCCTGCCGCCTTGAAAGAGTCCCTGAATCCACTTGAGTCGAGAAGGTGTGCGACAGACAGCACCGAGCCTTCGAGGCTGGAGTGGGGTGCATAGCCGACACCAAAAGATGTGTCATTGGCCAGTGGGACGGAGGAGCCGGTCACCCGGCGGAGATTCGGCGCCGAGGGGCGCAGAATGGGCTCGATGCTAATCTGATTGCCAATCTCGCCAAGGCTCGCTGTCAAGTACTCGCGAATGGCCTGTCCAACGACTGCCTCAGCCTTGATCGACGGCAGTTCGGTAACCGGGCCGGAGACTATCAATCGCATTGGACGCAGCAGTTCGCCGCCACCGAATTTCGGCGCACTCATGCCGCCGATCAGCAGCGCCTTATCCAGATTGAAATGCTGGATTGCCCCGTACGTTTCGAGGTAAGCCCGGCATAGGGCGCGGGCGCCAGCCTCGACCGCCCCGTCGCAAATGCTGTCCGGATGACCAATACCCTTGTGCTCGCACATCTCCGTGCGCACGTCCCACTGTGATGGTGCGTTCGAAACGTTGAGCGCAATTTTCTCCGAGGTCAGCATGTCAAACCTCCTCCACGCGGTCACCCTGTAATCATTTTATGCCTCGCCCCGAGGCGCCCAAGCATGTGGTTCAGCGAACCTGACTGCAATTGGCATGTCGTCTGGAAGACCCTATGTGCGAGCGACTAACCTGTTGTTGAGGGAAATCAAGATACCTGTCATCCGCGCAACCTAGGATGAATGCGGAAAACCAGATTCGCCGCGGCGCTTGCCCCTCACGGGATGTGGCTACTACACCATCCAGTCGCAGGAAGCGCGCCATGGTGTCGAGGCGTATCTCCTTGAGTCTGCGACAGTAAGGGGCGATCATGTCGGCCAGAGGTAGTTCACCCGGGCCGCAGACCAGATCGTAATGTAATGGGTGCCTACGGGCGCCGGCGGATGCGCGAACTTGTGTTGGGCGGCGTAACGCGCACGCTACTGAAGTCGATGACCATACCAGTGCTGTTGTCGGACTGATTGGCCAGCAGATGGGGCGATGCGGCCTCGGGGGCCGTGGCGCTTAGCCGCAGGCTGAACACAATGCAGCAATCCTGAAGGAGATGGCGCATGTACAAGAAGATCTCGGTGGCGATCGACGGCAGCCACTGCAGCGATCAGGCCCTGGAAGAGGCGATCGATCTTGCCGGTGCCTGCGGCGCGGAGCTGGAGATTGTTCACGTCATTGACAGCGGATATGAATTGGCAGAGGTGCGGGCAGGCCTGGTCAGGAGGGGGCAGGAACTGCTGACGGCGGCACAGGCGAAGGCCGAAGCCAAGAACCTGCACTGCCATGTCGTCCTGTTCGACGACATCGTGGCGCTCGGTGACGTTGCCAACCAGATCCGGCAAGTCGTGGAAGGTAGCCACGCTCAACTCGTCGTGATCGGCACCCATGGACGTCGCGGGGTGACCCGGCTGTTGATGGGCAGTGTGGCCGAAGCGCTTGTACGCCAGTGCAAGATGCCTGTCATGCTTGTTAGAGCACCGCAGGAAGCGTGAGCTGCGGATGCGGTGCAGTCGATCTGGCGAGCCGCGGCGCGGCTGCAGGTGAGCGAGGCTGAAGCCCGGCGCGACCTTCAGCCGGCAGTGGAGAGCAGCGGAGCAGGCACGCATGCAGGGGCAGGCAGAGCGGGGGCGCCTGCTGACCAAATTGGAAGCCGCTCAGCGGCGGGCCGAGCGCGCGCAAGCGAACGCGACAGAACCTTGCCACTTACCAATTCCGCACGCGTCCCGTATCCGCATGCACGAACTGCTCTTGCGGATAGAAGCCCACACCGCCGCCGCGCAGCGACAGGGCGGCATCGCGCAGGTCCACCAGCGACACACCCGGCAGGCGGATATCGATGGCCTTGCCATCCATATGCAGGCTGTGGCTGGCCACACCGCCGCCGCGCGTCTTGCGTAGGTGCGCGTTGGTGGCCGGGCTGCGATAGCCGGAGATGACCTGGAAGGGTGACTCGCAGGACAGCGTTTGCTTCAGGCGGTAAAGCAGCGCGAACAGTTGCGGGTCGATCATCCCGACCTCGCCGGAGTAGTGATCGCGCAGGAACCGGTTGAGCGCGGCCAGCGCCGCGGGCACGAACTGCTCGCCCACGGCGTAGACGATGGCAATGCGCTCGCCGGTGTGGGTATGGTCGAAGGCGAGGCTGCGGGCTTCCGGCAACGTTGCCAGGGCCGCAAGGGTAGGGCGGGCCGACAGCGGCAGCAGCGCGCCGGCCAGGGCCAGCTTTCCAGTGTTGCACAGAAACAGGCGACGAAGGTCGCTGGACGGCTTGGTCATCGGACGCGCTCTCGGTTGGCTCAACGACTCAATCTTGCGCGCGTTTTCGTCCAGGCGAAAGTCCGCCGGCTGGCGGAGCGTTGCCGCAGCGCCTCGTCCAGCACCCGGTCGAGCCCATAGATATCGGAGAAAAAATACACGCGCCCGTCGGCCTTGACGATGACCGTGCCGTACGCGAGCACCACCGGCAGCGGCTGCTGCAACCGCAGCGTGCTGGACTGCCCTTTGCCCATGGCCTCGCGAATGCGCGCTTCGGTCCAGCCGGGCGTGTCCTGCAGCACAAAGCTGGCCAAAGCCACCGGTTCTTCGACCCGGATGCAGCCATGGCTCAGGTCGCGCCGGTCCCGCGTGAACAGCCCGGGCGCGGGCGTGTGATGCAGGTAGATATTGTCGTTGTTGGGGAAGATGAACTTGATGTCCCCAAGCGCATTCATCGGCCCTGGGCGCTGCCGGATGCGCATTTGCCCGCGTTGGACGGCGTCGAGGCTGGCCGCTGACAGCGTGGTCACCGCCTTGCCGTCGGCACCGACGAATTCGAAGCCCTGCCGCTCGAAATAACCGGGGTCGCGCCGCAGCCTGGGCACGGTCTCCGCGTGCGCAATAGAGGGTGGCACGTTCCAGTACGGACTGAACTCGATGAAACGCATGTCCTCCTTGAAGAGCGGTGTCCGCGTGTCGAGCGCCTTGCCGACGATGACTTTCATCTCCACCTTGACCTGGACGTTGCCGTCGTGGACTTCATAGGCGCGCAGCACGAACTCCGGCACGTTGACCACGATCATGCGCGGGCCCTCCAGCAGGGGCGTCCAGCGAAGGCGCTCCAGGGTCAGTTCGATTTGTCGTACGCGGCTGGTGGGCGAGGCATTCAACTGCGCTAGTGTGCCGGCGCCGATAGCGCCGTCGGCCTCCAGCCCGTGGCGGGCCTGGAATGCCTTGACACCTTCCACCAGCGCGCCTTCGTAGCGCTCCGGGACGGGCGTGCCCGTGGGCAGGTCGCCCAGCGCGATCAGCCGCTGCGTCAGCACCGGCACGCCAGCGTAGGCCTGGCCGCGCGCCAGCTTCTTGCCCGGTAGCGGCGGCAGCGGTGCCTGCCAGGCCGGATCACCTGCCAGCGCCCGGTAACGGGCGAGCGCCTCGCGCAGGGTGCCATACAGCGGAAACGACGGCGCGGCCTGCTGGACGGCCTTGGGCAGGTTGTGCCTGGCGACGGCTGCGTGCAGGTAGGCCGAAGGATCGAACTGCCCATCCGGTGCGGCGGCAAAATTCTCGTGGATCTGACGCGGCTCGACGCGGCCGCCGTGCAGGTCGGACAGATAGCGCAGCATTGCCGCGGTCAGATCGCCGTCAAGCCGCGCCACGGCTTCCGGCGCCAG
Source organism: Cupriavidus sp. 8B (assembly GCF_054589115.1). Lineage (NCBI taxonomy): Bacteria > Pseudomonadati > Pseudomonadota > Betaproteobacteria > Burkholderiales > Burkholderiaceae > Cupriavidus > Cupriavidus sp. 8B. The sequence continues at coordinate 9,529 of NZ_BAAILO010000013.1, forward strand.
TGGCGGCCCTTGTGCGGCCTGGCCAAGCGCACGATGCAGGCCGTCGGCGTCATAGTCGCGGGGTTCCAGCCCGTCGGCCGCGGCGGCGACCAGGATATCCGCGGCCTGCCGCGCGTCGGCAGTGGGGCGGCCCTGCGAAAACCAGAGCGCGGCGTCCTCGGCCAGCGCTCCCGCTTGCCAACTCAAGGCCCATGCGGCCAGCAAGCCTGCCACAATTCTGGGCGTGCCGGCGCAGCGGATCAGCGAGACGCCTCGCATCAAGCCGCGCGCCGCCAGCACGACGCCTGTCGTCCGCGTTCTACGCTCATTCCGGGATCTCGCTGCGGACCATCAGCACAGGCTTGTTGCTCTTGTGCACCACGCCTTCGGAAACGCTGCCCATGATCAGGCGCCGGAAGCCGCGGCGGCCGTGCGTGCCAATCGCGATGAGATCCGCACTCCAGCGATCGGCTTCTTCCACGATGGTGGTGGATATCTGCCCGGGAGAAGCGGGCTTTTCGAGAATCTTCGTCGTATGCGGGATGCCGGCCTGCGCCAGGCGCGTGGCGGCCGCGGCTAGCGCATCGCGCCCCGCGGCGAGGATGCCTTCCATCAGTTTGCTGGGGTCGTAGCTGCCCACGGAGAAGAAGAAGTCGCTGTCGTCCGCCACGAACAGCACCATTACCTCGCTGCCGGTCGCCTTGGCCACCGTGATGGCCTGGCTCAGGGCAAGGTCCGAAGAGCGGCTGCCGTCCACCGCGAGCAATATTCTCTGGTACATGGTCCGTGCCTCCTGGCTGGATATAGGTGCGCGCGCATGGGCGCCACCGTCATCTGCAGCATAGGGGGCGGGCCAGATGGCGTATTGACCTGCATCAAGCACCTACACGAACACCGGCAGCAGGCAGGCTAGGCGATGCGCAGTACCGCCGCGCCGGCCAGGCGGCCCGCGCGCAGGTCGGCTAGTGCGGCATTGGCCTGCTCCAGCGGATAGACCGTCGTGGTGGTGCGCAGCGGCGTGGCCTGGGCGATTCGCATCAGTTCCAGCCCGTCGTTGCGCGTGAGGTTGGCCACCGACACGATCGACCGCTCCTCCCATAGCAGGCGATAGGGGAAGGCCGGAATATCGCTCATGTGGATGCCACCGCAAACCACGGTGCCGCCCTTGGCGACGGCTTGCAGCGCCATCGGCACCAGCGCACCCACCGGCGCGAAGATCAGCGCGGCATCGAGCGGCTGCGGCGCGGGCTGGTCGCTTGGACCGGTCCAGCAGGCCCCGGTGTCGCGGGCGAGCTGGCAGGCGGCGGCGTCGCCGGGACGTGTGAAGGCGAAGATCTCGCGCTGCTGGGCTACTGCGATCTGCGCCACCAGGTGGGCGGCCGCGCCAAAGCCGTAGATGCCGATAGACCGGACGTCACGGGCGTCCCCCGCCATGCACAGCGTGCGGTAGCCAATCAGGCCCGCGCACAGCAAGGGCGCCGCATGCTCGTCGTCGTAGTGCTCCGGGATGGGGAAGCAATAGCGGCTGTCGGCCACGACGTACTCGGCGTAGCCGCCGTCGCGCGTATAGCCGGTGAACTGCGGCGCATCGCACAGGTTTTCGCGATGCGCCGCGCAATAGCTGCAGTGCCCGCAGGTCTGCCCGAGCCAGGGCACGCCTACCCGGTCGCCCGGGGCAAGGCCCGTCACGCTTGCGCCACAGGACTCGACCCTGCCGACGATTTCGTGTCCAGGAATCAGCGCCGCCTTAGGGTGCGCGAGTTCGCAGTCGAGAATGTGCAGGTCGGTGCGGCAGACGCCGCAGGTGCTCACAGCGATACGCACCTCGCCGGGGCCCGGAACCGGTACGCGGACGCGCGCCAGGCGCAGGGCCGGCCCGGTGCCGTCAAAGATCATCGCGCGCATCGTATCTTGCATGTTGCCATCCTCCGCGAACGCCCCCAGAGGCGCCCAGCATTCATGCTAGGCGACGCCCGCCGCCGCCGCTTGATTCGCGTCAATGGCGTGCGCCAGGTGGGCGCCCCATAAAGTTGCGGATGCCATGATCCACGTCAACACCGAGCGCGTCCGGGCATACACACTAGATGCATCCAAGGGCGGCGCGCAGGCGTGTCCGTGCCGGCTATCCGCAGATTTCCCTGATGCAGGAGGTGCATGATGTACAGCAAGATACTGGTTGCCGTGGACGGCAGCGAATCCGCCAATCGGGCACTGGAGGAGGCGCTTCGCCTAGCGACTGCGTTAGGCTCCGAGCTGACGGTGGTGCATGTGATCGATAACAGCTATCTCAGGTACGAGGTGGGCTATGTCGACCTGACCGACCTGCGCACGAGCCTGCTTGAGGGCGGTCAGATCCTGCTGGACGAGGCCAAGGCCAAGGCTGCGGCGCAGAAGGTGGCATGCAACGCGCTGATGGTGGACGAACCGCTGGCGCTGGGCGACGTCGCCAACGCGATCGAGCAGGTGGCGCAACAGACGGGCGCCGAGTTGCTCGTGCTGGGTACGCATGGGCGCCGCGGCGTGCGGCGCCTGCTGATGGGCAGCGTGGCGGAGGGACTGGTCCGGCAATGCCGCCAGCCGGTATTGCTGGTGCACGCGCCGTTGGCAGAAGGGAGCGCCGGCGCAAAGTCGGCGTAAGCCGAAGTAAGCGGGGGTCATCGGCTTGACCTGAGTCAATAGCCGTATCCTGGCGTTTCCTAGACTGGATACAGGCCTCCCAACCGCACAGGAATGTCATGGATTACGCCAGCATCATGGTCCATCTGGACACCAGTCCACGCGCGCTGGACCGGCTTGAAATCGCTGCCCGGCTCGCCGTGGCCCGCCATGCGCGGCTGATCGGGCTGTTTGCCGGCTTTATGCCGGATGCGGCCTGGTTTTACTTGATGGAGGGTGCCGCGACCTATATCGACGAGGACCGCCAGCGGGGCAGCGATGCACGCGAGGAAGTGCGCCGCCGCTTCGAGGCCGCAACGCAGGACCTGGGGGTGGAAACCGAGTGGCGCGCGGTGGAGGGCGATCCATTGATGATGGCACTGCGCGAAGTGCGCGAGGCCGACCTTGTCGTTGCCGGGCAATACGATCCCGCCGACCCTGACAGCTTTGTCGCGACCCAGTTCCTGGAATCCATCATCCTCGACGGTGGCAGGCCGGTCCTTGTCATTCCATTCGCCGGCCAGTTCGCCGTGCCCGGCGCACGTGCCATGGTGGCGTGGAACGGCGGACGCGAGGCCGCGCGTGCCTTGCATGACGCCATGCCCCTGATCGCCGGTGGCCAGGCCAAGGTGCTTTGCGCGCAAGGCGCGGGCGCGCGGCCCGATGCGAGCCCACCGAGCCATGCCGTTGCTGCGCTGGCAAGCCATGGTGTCCACGCAGACATCGAACACTGCCAGGAAGGATCGGACATCGCCATCGGCGAAACCTTGCTCTCGCGCGCGGCGGATTTCGGCGCCGATCTGGTGGTGATGGGCGCCTACGGGCGCGGCCGCCTGCGCGAGCTGGTACTGGGCGGTGTCACCGCGACTTTGCTGGACACCATGACGGTGCCGGTACTGATGTCACATTAACTGCCGGCACGGCGCCGCGACGATATACAAGCGCACCGGAGAACAGGATGAAGAGCGATGCGCAACTCAAGCAGGACGTCTGCGAGGAGTTGGAGTGGGATCCCGAAATCCGCGTGGAGGGCATCGGTGTTCAGGTCAACGATGGCGTGGTGACCTTGAACGGCCAGCTTGACAGCTTTGCCGCCAAGCACGCAGTGGAAGAAGCGGTGCGGCGTGATTCCGGCGTCGGCGCGGTGGTGGTCGAACTCGACGTGCGCCTGTCGCCCGAGGAGCAGCGGCCGGATGCCGATATTGCACTCGGGATCGAAAACGCGCTGATGTGGAACGCCGCCCTACTCCCCGACACCGTCAAGGTGATGGTGGAACAGGGCGCGGTGACGCCGACGGGCGAGGTGGACCACGGTTACCAACGCGCGGCCGCCGCCGACACGGTGCGGCAGGTGCGCGGCGCGGCCAGCATTGCCAACGGCATCAGCGTGCGCCCGACGGTCGTCCGGGCAGATCTCGCACAGCGTATTACCACTGCGCTTTCGCGCCAGGTGATCGCCGATGCATTACGCCTGCGCATCGCCGTCGCCGGCGGCACGGTCACGTTGTCCGGCACGCTGCGCAACTGGGCCGAGATCCGCGCCGCCCGCGAGACGGCGTGGTCCGCTCCCGGCGTGGCCCAGATGGTGGACCGCATGATGGTGGGGCCATGACCCGCACGTTGCCGCCTGCCGCCATGCAGCGGCGCCTGGTATGCCAAGCGCTCGCCGGGGCTGCCGTGCTGTGCTGCGCCGCAGGCCTGCCGGCGGCCACGTGGGCAGGTGCCGCCGGCAAGCTCGTGCTGGATGCCGACGAGCTCGATACACGCTGCGAAGCCGTACTGGCGCGCCTGTACGTACGCAATCCCGGCGCGCGGGCCTTGGTGGGCAAGTCCAGCGGTGTGCTGGTCTTTCCCGATGTGCTGGCCGGCGGCGCGGTGGCAGGCGTGGAGCAGGGTGACGGCATGATGCGTGGTGCCGGCGGAGACAAGGCCTATTACCGGCTGGTCGGCGCCTCGCTCGGGGTGCAGGCGGGCATGGGATCCAAGGCCGTGGTGCTGGTGTTCCTGACAGAGCAGGCGCTTGAGCGCTTTCGCGCCAGCCAGGGCTGGACCGTGGGTGTGGACGGATCGGTATCGATCCTGAGCCTGGGCATCGGTGCCAGCGTAGACAGCAATACCGTGCGAGGCGACATTGTGGGCTTCGTGCTGACCAACAGCGGCATCATGATCAACCTGTCGATGGTCGGCACGCGGATAACGCGGATCGAGAGCTGAGGAGCCATCGATGGAAAAGATCCTGATCGTCTATTACTCACGTACCGGCACGTCACGCCAAGCCGCGGAAGAACTGGCGGCGCATACCGGCTGGCCGATCGCGGAAGTCGGCGACCAGGTCAGCCGCGCGGGCTTGCTGGGCGATGCCCGCTGCGTACTGGATGTCCTGTTGCAGCGGCATGTAGGCTACCGCTACGCCGGCCCTTCACTGGACGAGTGCCAGCAGATTGTCATCGTCGCGCCCATCTGGGTTGGCCACCTGGCCGCGCCTATGCGCAGCTTCCTGCGTGACAGCCTGCCACTGACCTGCAAGACGTCGGTGATCTGCGTGATGGCCCGGCAAGGTGGGTTCAATGCGGCAGAGGAAGTCGCCCGCCTGGCCTCGGAGGCACCGTCACCGGTCATTGCGCTGCGCCAGAGCGATGTGAACAGCGGGGCAGCGCTGCAGGCGCTGCGTGCTTTTGCAGAGCAGGTAGAGGCGGCGAATGCACGTACCGGCACCGCGCAGCGGCCTGCATGGCTATCACCTAGAGAAGCCTGAACCGGCACACGCCGAGGACCCGGCCAAGCCCGCGCATCCTTCAATTGTGGTTGCAGGCCGGCCGGCTACTGCGCTACTGTGGTTTCACGGCGTCGACGGGAAAACCCACGGTCTGCGCGAGCAACGGCACCTCGTCCTCGTTCAGCGACATGGCTTCGGCGAGCGCCCGGTGGTTCAGCCATCCGCGCGCTACTGCGCCCAGCCCCGCCGAGGCGCAATACAGGTAGACATTCTGCGCAATCGCGCCCGCGCTGACCGCCGCGAATACCCCGCGCTGCTGTGGCACGAGACCGGTCATCCGGCTATAGTTCGCGACAAAGATCAAGTCCAGCGGCGCGAGGCCGACAAAATCCTGGTAGCCAGTCAGGTTACGCACGTCAATCGCACGTTTCAGGATAAGGCGGTGATGGGCCGTGTCGTAGCGATACAGGCCTTGGGGCAGCGCCACGTAGATGTCGATCTCGTTCAAGCCATGAGGCGAGGGTGCGGTGCGCCCGCCGCCCTCCCGGTTGACCCCGTCGGCGGCCCACAGCAGGTCGCCGAGTTGCCGGGTGCTTAACGCTTCCACTGTGAACGACCGGGTGCTCTTGCGTTGCCAAAACGCGCCCATCAAGGGCAGGCCCCCAGACATATCGGGTGCGGGTAGGTCAATGTGCTTGTCAGCCTCGCCGCTTGCGGGGCGTGGCAATTAGCCGGTGATCGACTGGTACTGTAGCCTCTTTACTTCGCTCATGTTTTACCTCTTCCTGGAGCTCGGGATTTGCGGACCGGCCTGCGACGCGCGCCGCCGGAGTCATTCGAGCTTAGTTCCGCGTCGATGGCACAGCTTGATCTGCATCAGCCGGTTGATCTAGCGTCGCCAATTCGCACTGCATGGCGCCATTCATCGCTGCCCAGCGGCTCCTGCACGCGCCGCTGCCACTCCAGCACCTGAAGGTCGGCATCGGAGGGGTCCCCGCCCTGGCGCGCGCGCGCGGCGATGCGTTCGCGCAAGGTAGCCAGGTCGGCATTACATTCGACAATGGAGAACGCCACGCCCCGGCGCGCGGCCAGCGACGCAAACCGCAGCCGCTGCTCGCGTGCAAGGAAGGTCGCGTCGGCGATCATGGGGAAGCCAGCGGCACTGCCAAGCCGGCAGATTGCCAGTAGTCGGCCATAGACGCGGGTGGTGTGTTCAGCCGTGTAAAGATCGCCTTGTGCAGCGACGTGCCTATGTGGAAGACGTTTGCGCTCAACGTCCGCGCGCACGCGCACCATGGCTGCGGCTAGCGCGAGCTGCTGGGCAACGGTGCTCTTGCCGCTGCCCGAGAGGCCATGCATGATGGTGATCGCACCCGGAGGCCGCGTCAGGGTGACGCTGGCCAGCGCAAGCAAATCGACGCAGCGCATCTGCATCGTTGCCATTTCCACGGCGGTGCTCGTGCCCGCCACGTTGCGCTGGTGCTCCCGCTCAAGCAGCACGCGGGCGCGCACCACGGCGCGCAGGGCCGTGTAGAACGGCAATAATGCCAGGCCCGCGTAGTCGCCGCTGCACTCCAGGTAGGTATTGATCAGGCGATAGGCAAGGTCTTGCCTGCCGGCGTGCAACAGGTCCATGAAGAGAAAGGCGATATCGCTGATCGTGTCGATCCAGCGCAGCCCGGCATCGAATTCAAGGCAGTCGAAAGGCGTGGGCACGCCGTCGATCAAGGCGATATTGCCGAGATGCAAATCGCCATGGCACTCCCTGACATGACCGCTCGCCAGCCGTTTTTCAAAGGCGGGCTGCATCGAAGCGGCGCGCTCGCGCAGCAGCGTCGCTAGGTGTGCCGTTGCATCGGTGGCCGAGGCGAGCACGGCAACACGCGCGATGGCTTGTTCCGCCACCGCCGCGATCCGCTCCGGCGTGCCGTGCCCGCTGCCGGCCCCGGCTATGGGCGCAGCCCGATGGATCGCGGCAAGCCGCTGAGCCAGTGTCTCGATATGCGATGCGGTCAACCGATCCGACTCTGCCATGGCGCAGAACAGGTCTCGCTGGCGGAAGCGGTGCATCTTCACCGCATACTCCAGCGCTTCGCCAGTGCCTCCTACCCGGACATCCCGCTGACCAGGGCCCGCCACGATCGGTACTAGGCCGAGGTAGAGCGCCGCCGCCATCCTGCGATTCAATTCCAGTTCGGTTTCGCAATCCGCTTTGCGCGCAGCCAGCGTGGAGAGGTCGACGAAATCTAGGCGCACCGGCTTGCGCACTTTGTAGGCGAAGGCTCCGGCCAGGAACACTTGCGAGATGTGCGTCTCGATGAGGCTGACTTTGCCCGCAGGATGTGGGTAGGCCGTGGGGCGCATCAACGCTTGCGTGAGTACCGCCGGTTCCATGCCGGGCTCTCCAGGTGCCTGCCTCCCCGATCGGGAAGGTCATATGCCCATGCTATGCACGTGGCCGGAATTTGGATTGACGCGGATCAAGTTGGCCGGCAGCCACCCGCCTATATTGAAGCTTGAAGCGGAATGAAGGTTCGGCGCGCGACGCTGCGAGCACTTCTTGCCGGCGGCCCATGCGCTTGCGACGGGAGAGTAGCGATGAGAATGAGGAATTCTGAAGAGGGTCTGGGTGGCGGCTCCACGCGTTCGCGTGGCCTTGCAGCCTGCCTTGCCGCCATGCTCTGCGCCGGCTGCGCGTCGGGACCGGATTGGTTCCGGCCGCCCAAGCCCAGGGCAGACGCCACCGTACCTGACGAGCCCGGCGTTGCCCGCAATGCGGCTGAGGGCGACAAGATCCGGATCGCGACACTTGACCTTGCGCAAGCCGCTTGCCCGATCTCATCGCCGCATTGAGAGGATCCACCTTTACATGCCCGGGAGCCCCCGATGTCCGATTTGACCAAAGAGCAGTTGTCCAGCCTGGTCACCTTGCTGGACAGCAGAGAGCAGAGGATCCGCGGCCAGATGGACGCTGTTGCCGTTTCCCGCAGTGTGGCCGCCGAGAGCGAACCGAGCGACGATGCAGATCTTGCCGGGCATGGCACCGAAGAGCGCATGGACGATGCCGTGGCGGAACACTACCGTATGGAACTGGCCGACATAGCGGCGGCCCGTGAGCGGATCGCCGAGCTGAGCTGCGGCGAGTGCCTGGACTGCGGCGAGCCTATCCCCTATCCTCGTCTGCAAGCGTATCCCACAGCCAAACGCTGCACGCCATGCCAGCGCAAGCACGAGCACATGGTGCGGACGCCCACCGGTATGCAATGAGCATGGCCAGGCTTTCCCGTGATCGGACCCTCCAGGTGAGTCCGCAATACAGGAGGGCGTCCGCGTGAGCGCCGCCCGATTCGATCTCAGGAGTCAGACATGAGAGTACGTGAGCGTTCCAGCCAAGTCATGCCGGCCCGTTGGGACCGGCTTCCCTTGGATCCCATCCACGATGCCTAGCAGCCGGTGCCGGCGCCTGCGGTCGCATCCTGTCCCACTTGCCATGCGGTCTTCCTGAAAGGACGCTGGCAATGGCGGGCCGTGCCGCCCGGCGCCAAGGCACTGATGTGCCCGGCCTGCCACCGTGTCGCCGACCATGTTCCCGCGGCGCAAGTGAAAATCGGTGTCAGCGTACCTGGAGAGCGCTTCGGCCAGCCGCGTGGCAGCTTCGTTCCTGACCTGGAAAGTCCTGACATCTCCCGTTGCCAGTTGACGCTTGGCATGATCCAGCCTGAAAGGCAGGCGTTGGCATTGCACTCGCTCTCTTACCTCTTGTTCGTTGCCTAGGGAATCCCGGCATGAATCAAACGGTGGTCGTGTTCTGCGTCGCGTTGGCTATCGGTTTGGGGTTCGGGCTTGAGCGGGAGCGCAGCCAGGCGCCGGACGGCGCCGAGGCCTCTGCAGGCCTGCGCACGTTTGCCATTGCCAGCGTGTGCGGCGCGCTCGGCGCGTTCCTGCCGATTGCCGGATTGCTGCCGGCGGTCTTGCTGGCGGTGGCCGCCCTGGCCGCCATGGGATACCGCCACATCGCAGCCAGCGACCCGGGGCTGACCACAGAGATTGCGCTGCTGTGCACGGTACTGCTCGGCGCGCTCGCCGTCTCGCAGCCTGCGCTAGCCGCCGGCATCGCCACGGTCCTGGTAATCCTGCTGCACGGCAAGGCTACCCTGCACCGGCTGGTGCGCAATGCGCTGACCCGGCAGGAGGTGAGCGATGCCCTGACGCTCGCCGCCGCCGCCCTCGTGATCTGGCCCTTGCTGCCAGACCGATATATGGGGCCGTTCGATGCTTGGAACCCGCGCACGCTCTGGCTGGTTGCTGTGCTGGTCATGCTGGTGGGGGCGGGCGGGCATATCGCCACGCGCCTGTTCGGCGAACAGGCTGGCCTGCCGCTGACCGGATTGTTCGGCGGCTTCATTTCCAGTGTGGCGACGATCGGTTCGATGGCGGCGATGGTGCGCAAGGCACGTGGCACGCACGAGGCGGCAGTGGCGTCCGCCTCGCTCTCCAGCGTGGCCACCTTCGTGCAGATGCTGTTGCTGCTTGCCGCCACCAGTGCGGCTGCATTCCGGGAACTGGCACTGCCCCTCACCGCTGGGCTGGCCACCATGCTCCTCTACGCGGGCGCCTGGCTGTGGCGCTCGGCCCGCGAACCGGCCGCGCAGAACGGCACGCAACCGGCCGGCCGGTCCATGGACTGGCGGGTGGCGGCGGGCTTCGTGCTGCTAATGGCGCTGCTGTTGCTCGCAAACGCCGCCGCGCGGGCATGGGCCGGGTCCGGGCGTTGCGGTGGCCGGCGGATTTGCCGACGCGCACGCCGCGACGGTATCGGTCGCGGCGCAAGTAGCAGCCGGGCGACTGTCCCCCGAGGCTGCGGTCTGGCCGGTGCTGGCGGCACTTTCCTCCAACACCATGACCAAGATCGTGGTGGCCGCGGCAGGTGGACGCGCCTTCGCGTGTCGCGTGGGCAGCGGGCTTGTGCTGGCCGCCGCCGCGACCTGGTGCACTGCCCTGATGGTTATCTCCTGGGGCTGATGCCAGAGGTCTGCGCTAAGCGTCGTCGCTGCCCTTGCCCCGGACAATGCGGTTCGCGCCATGCATCGGGCCAGTCGCCCTCGATGGCAATGGCGACCACTTCGCCGTGCGCGCCCTACACGCGCGTCATGTCGGCACGCATGCGATAGAACTCACCACCGCACATCGTTTGGGTTGGGCGCTGCCAGCGGGAGTCGGAGTTCAACGCCCTCGCTGGCCGGCCGGCCAGTGCGCAGAACCTGGATACCGGTGCTTTCGGCGAGCCTGAGCATCGCCGTGTTGGTGGCCAGCGTGGTGCCGACCAGTTCCCGCGTGCCATGTGCGCGGCAGTAGGCCACCATTTTGCCCAGCAGCAAGCTGCCGATGCCCTGGTGCTTGCAGTCGGAGCGCACCGCCACGGCGAACTCGGCGCGCAGGTTGTCGGGGTCGGCCACGGCCCGTACTTCGCCCAGGATGGGCGGCGGCCCCCCGGTCGCAGGACCGACCGCGACGAACGCCATTTCGCGGGCGTAGTCGATCTGGGTCATGCGCGCGAGCTGGCTGTGCGGCGGTTGCCGGATCATGCAGAAAAAGCGCATGCGGATATCCTCCGGCGTCATGGCGGCGAAGAAGGCCTGGTAGGCGGGCTCGTCTTCGGGATGCACGGGGCGTAGCAGCAACGGTGCGCCGTGCCACGTCACAGTCTCCACCAGTTCCTTGGGATAGGGGCGAATGGCAAGGCGGGCGGCGCCTGGCTGCGTGGCCGTGGCCACGCTGATGCGCATGTCCAGGGCCAGCACGCCCGCGCTGTCGGCCAGCAGCGGATTGATATCCAGTTCGGTGATTTCAGGCAGGTCACATAGCAGTTGCGACAGTTGGATCAGGACCTGGTACAGGGCCTCATGCCGGATCGGCGCCTGGTCCCGATAGCCTGCAAGCAGCTTCGCAACGCGCGTGCGGCCGACAAGATCCTTCGCCAGGTTGACGTTCAGCGGCGGCAGGGCGATGGCGCGGTCGGCGATACGCTCGGCGGCGGTGCCCCCGTGGCCAAACAGCACCACCGGGCCGAACACCGGATCGGTGGCGGCGCCGAGGATCAATTCGAAAGCCCCCGGCCGGCTGATCATGCGCTGTACCGTGAAGCCGTCCAGGCGAGCCCCGGGCCGTTCGCCGCGAATGCGGGCTTCCATGTGCTCCAGGGTCTGCCGTACCTGGGCGGCAGACTGCAGGTCCAGTGCCACGCCGCCGACATCGGACTTGTGCGTAATGTCCCGCGACAGGATCTTGGCGACAACCGGAAAGCCGATGCCTTCGGCGGCGGCGACGGCGGTATCGATATCGGCAGCGGTCCGGGTCTCTACCAAAGGGATGTCATAGACTGTCAGGACCGTGCGGGCTTCGGGCTCGGTCAGCATCGAACGGCCGGCGGCGAGCGCGTTGCGGATGCACTGTCGCGCCCGCTCGCTGTCGGGCTCGGGGCCTGCCGGAACCGATGGTGGCGTCTCCATCAGGAGTTCCTGGTTGTGGCGATAGGCCACAACCTGCAGGAAGCCGCGCACGGCCTGTTCCGGCGTGTCGTAGGTGGGAAGGCCCGCGTGCCGGCAGATGTCGCGGGCGCGGGCCACCGAGTCGCCGCCGAGCCAGCTCGTGAAGATGGGGAGCGATGCCGTCAACGGCGTGGCCGGCATGATGGCGCAGGTCAGCGCAGTGGCGATATCACTGCTTGGCACGATCGCGGTGGGAGCGTGGATCATCAGGATGGCATCGCTGCCGGGGTCTGCCGCAAGTCGCTTCAAGGTGTCGACGTAACGCTCGATGGGAGCATCCCCGACGATGTCGACGGGATTGGCGTGCGACCAGGTTGGCGGCAGTACCGCGTCCAACTGCTTCAACGTGTTGTCTCCCAGCCTGGCCAGCCGGCCGCCGCCAAGAATCAGCGCATCGGTGGCCATGACGCCCGCGCCACCGCCGTTGGTCATGATCGCCAGCCGACCGCCTGCTAGTGGCCGTGCCCGCGCGAGCGTTTCAACCGCGTCGAACATTTCCTCGGTGGTATCCACGCGCAGCATCCCGGCCCGGCGTATCGCCGCGTCATAGATATCGTCGGCACCTGCCAGCGCGCCGGTATGCGAAGTGGCCGCCTTCGCGCCTTCGGGAACCCGGCCCGCCTTGATGATCAGCACCGGCTTGTTCCGCGCAGCGGCGCGCGCGGCAGACATGAATTTTCGGCCGGACCTGACCGCTTCCACATAGAGCAGGATCGCCTGCGTGCCCGGGTCGCTGCCGAGATAGTCGAGCACGTCCGCCAGGTCGACGTCGGCACTGTCCCCCAGCGAGACGAAGTGCGAAAAGCCGATCTGGCGCGATCTCGCCCAGTCGAGCACCGCCGTGGTCAGGGCGCCGGACTGCGAGACGAAGGCCAGCTTGCCGGGCAGGGGCGGCGCGTGCGCAAAGCTGGCGTTCAACCCCAGTCCTGGTACGAGCAGCCCCACGCAGTTGGGGCCGAGGATACGCAGCCGATATGGCCTGGCGGCGCCGAGCATCGCATCCTGCCGCGTTTGCCCGCTCGCGCCGGCCGGGCGCGCCATGCCTGCGGTCAGGACCACGGCGGCCAGGGTGCCGCGTTCGCCCAGTTCGGCGATCAGGCCCGGCACCGTGTCGGGCGGCGTGCAGATCACCGCCAGTTCAGGCGTATCGGGCAGCGCGGCGACGGAGCGGTAGCAAGGCCGGCCATCCAGTGCACGGTACTTTGGGTTCACCGCGTGCACCGGGCCGGCAAAACCGTCGGCATGGAGGTTGGCGAACACTGTGGCCCCTACACTGTGCGGTCTTGCGGAAGCGCCGATCACCGCGACCGAGCGCGGATGGAACAGATGTTCTAGGTTACGGATGCTCATCGTGGTCGGGGGCTCGGGGTAGTGCGTGTCGCGCGCACTGGCCGAGGCAACGCTTCCATTCGTCCTGGATGACAGTCGGACCCGGTAGCACGAAGCTGAAATGAACCGGAACTCGCTCCCGCTAGATGTCGCGCTAACGGAAGAATTCTCGCGCGTCTTGCTGGCAATCTCGATGTACAGTAACGCCACATCCACGGCGGGAATTCAGCGTGATCGTGACAACGCCGGTCATGATCCAGCCTTGCGGGCGTTGGCGCGCGCTAGATCACGAAACGGAAATGGCCGCTGTGCAGCACGATATTGTGGGCCGCAGTCATTTCGAACAACTGCCGCGCCACGCCTTCGATATCCTCGCGATGTCCTTCAAAAGCCTGGAGCAGGTCTTCCGGCCGGTGCGAACGCGCGCCAAAGTGGTCTTCCAGTGCCTCGGCCGTAATTGCGTAGCTAGCCGGCGTACCGTTCACGCTGACAGGACATTCGAGAGAGAGATCGGCCGGGCAATAGGAGGGGCTGGCTTTAGGGAAACAGATCTGTTTGATGGTCATGGCATCGCCCCCCGGAGCGAAGAAAAGACAGGGCAAGGAAAAGCACAAAGCGGCAAGCGCGCGCGGCGGCTCTCTGCTCTGCCAGTCTATGCGCTACCGTTGCAGCCGCAAGCCGAACCGCGGGGTTTCCTGACCCACGTCAAGCCGGCCCTAATGGTCGGGGCTTGCACTTACCGTGACGCCATTGCAGCAACCGCGTCAGCTAGCGACGCAGTCGGTGCAATCACGTTCGTCGGATGGGCAATGGTGTCGCAATTGACGATGTCGGAGGCAACGGCATGCTGTTACGTGTAGGCGCAGCCCGTGAGTACCGCGTGCACGGCCACGCAGCGGCGCATCTCCCTCGCGCTCAGCGCGACTCTGGCCAGTACTTCCATGGCTGCGTCGGCGGTGCCGGCGGGAGAGAATGCGACGTCTTGGGCCGCGGCAGGCCCGCCGCCGCGCAGATGGCAGCCAATACCCGCTCGCTGGCGGCGATGCAGGTGCTGCTCAAGCGCACCGTGCAAGCCCCACTGCAGGACCCTAGATCCGGTCCAGCGCGTCAAGATCCATCAGGGTCACGCGTTTTCCCTTGACATCGATGAGGCCGTCGCGCTGGAAGCGCGACAAGGTGCGGCTGACGGTCTCGAGCTTCATGCCCAGGTAGCTGCCGATCTCTTCGCGCGTCATGCGCAGCGTGAGTTCGCGGCGGGAGTAGCCGCGCGCCTGCTGGCGGGCCGAGATATTGAGCAGGAATGCCGCCACGCGCTGCTCCGCGGACAGGCTGGCGAGCAGGAGCATGACGCCTGATTCGCGCACGATTTCGCTACTTAGCATCCGGTGCACATGCTGTTGCAGCGAACGCATTTCCCGGCAGAGTGCTTCGAGCAGATGGAAGGGAATCACGCATACCGCGCTGTCTTCCAGGGCGATGGCGTCACAGGCGTGCCGCTCGGTGCAGATGCCGTCGAGCCCGAGCGTCTCGCCGGTGATGAAGAAGCCGGTCGTCTGCTCGCATCCGTTCTGGTGGGACACCACCGTCTTGAACGATCCGGAACGCAGGGCATAGATGCTCTGGAACGCGTCGCCGGCACGATAGAGCGCTTCGCCGCGCCGCACCATGCGCCAGTTATGGATCACGCTATCCAGCCTGGTGCGATCCGCGTCGTTCAGGTTGCCACCCATGCAGATGGCGCGCATTGCGCAGCTTGAGCAATTTGCCTTGCGGGGCACACTTGCAGGCGGGGCGGTGTCCCTGTACATGGACAGAGGCTCAAGGACTTCGGCACCGAGGGGGGCGAAAGGCATTGCTGCCGGTGTTGCCCGCTGCAGATACTCTGACATGGTTGCTTCCTTTGTCTCTTGGGCCCAGCCGGATCGGCTGGCCGCTGTTGTGGTTCGCTCTCGCTGCCGGCACCAAGCGAGGCACAAAGGCCCCGCGCTGGCTATGCTGCTGTGAACTCCTGGACCGTACCCGTCGCCGCGCTCTTGTCCGCAGCCAGGCGGAGCAGGGCGCGGCGCAACGCGTCGAACTCCGTGGTCTTGTCGAAAAAGAGCGACGCACCGGCCTGTAGGTAGGCACTGCGCATCGGCGGCACCGAGCAGTTGCTCAGCACTACCACTGTTGCGTGGCGACGCATTCGCTTCAGGTCCTGCAGCACGTTCAGCCAGGATTTTTCATTCCGGTTCAGGCTGAGAATGACGACATCGGGCAGGAGGATCTGTGCTGCCAGCAGGGCCGCGCGCGGATCCCGGGCCAAGGCGAGCAGTTCCAGCTCTTTGATCGATCTCAGCATCCTGGTCTGCCGCGCCCCGATCAGGGTAGAGTCCTCGAGCAGCAGTACGGTCAGGGGTTCGGGGCGGGCCGGGTGGTTCATGCTTCCGAGTATGGTGAATGGCGGGGCCTCTCGAAAGAAGGGGCGGCTGAGAGTGTCGTCCGGAAAGAGAACCTCCTTGTCAGGAAAGCCTGACAAGGGCCGTCGGCTATCCGACTGATGGCGCCAGCCGTTCCCTCCTCGCCAAATTATGAGCACATCACAATTAGCGTGTGCATTTCGCGCAAATCGGCTACCTTTACAAGGGAGCTTCAACAGTCCTCGCAGGGCTTTTTGAGCATCCGGAAGCGCTTCGTGACCAGCCATGGCGACCAAAGAACCTCCTTCACCGAATTTGCCTTCTGCGCCAAAGACATCGCTTCATGCCACGCTTGGCGAACTGGCGGCGGGTGGCGCCGTGCTCGTGCTGCTGATGCTACTGGCACTGTGGTTCATCAACGCGCTCGCCCCACGGCCTGGCGGCCTGGCCGCGCCGATGTTCGGCGCCTGGGGACTGGCGGTGGCCGTGATGCTGTCCCTGGGGCTGGTGCGCTTGCGGCGGCTGCGGCGTGACGCAGAAGAAAACCTGGCGCGTACCCAGGGCAGCGAAGCCCGGCTGGCAGGGATCATCCGCTCGTCGATGGAAGCGATCATCACGGTGGACGAAGGGCAGCGCATCGTATTGTTCAACCCCACGGCGGAGCATCTTTTTGGCTATGCCGCCGCGGACATGATCGGCCGCCCTCTGGCGGAGCTGATTCCGGCGCGCTTTCGCATGGCCCATGAGGCGCACGTGCGCCGGTTCGGCGTAACGGGGGTCACGGACCGGCAGATGGGCCAGCAGCGTGTACTGCATGCGCTGCGGCAGGACGGCACGGAGTTTCCCATCGAGGCCTCCATTTCCCAGACGCAGGACGGCGGCGGCAAGCTGTTTACCGTTATCCTGCGGGACACGACGGAGCGGGTAAGGGCGGAGGCGGCCTTACGGCAGTCGCGGGAGGAGCTTCAGCAACTGTCCGACCGGGTCCAGGCTTCGCGGGAAGAGGAACGTCGCCGCATCGCCCGCGAATTGCACGACGACCTCGGCCAGCGCCTGAGCGCGTTGAAAATGGACTTGGCTATCCTCGCCAGCGACCTCAAGGACGCTGGAACGGCCCCTGGCTTGCTGGACCAGGCTGCCGCCATGCACCTGGTCATTGACGAAACTGTGGCTTCGGTGCGGCGCATCGCCGCCGACCTACGCCCGGCATTGCTGGACGAACTTGGCCTGATCCCGGCGATCGAATGGCTGGCAAAAGAATTCTCTGCCCGCTACGGCATCAATGTCATCACCCATGCCGCCGAGGAGGAAGACGTCGGCGAGCACGCGGCCACCGCTGTGTTCCGTATCGTGCAGGAGGCGCTCAGCAATGTCGTTCAGCATGCCCAGGCCAACCGTGTCGATATCGAGCTGGTTCGGCAGGACGACCATTACGAGCTGACCGTGCGGGACAACGGCCGGGGCGATCCCCCCACGCAACCTGCCGTTGGCGAGCGGGTATCGCTGGGGCTGGTCGGGATCCGGGAGCGCGCACGGCTGCTTCGCGGCACCGTGGCGACCAGGCACGCGCCTGGCGAAGGCTTCTGCCTGACCGTGTGTTTCCCACTGGCCACGACTGCAAGCGCGGAGGCAAGTCCATGATTCCCGTGATGATCGCCGACGATCATGCCGTGGTGCGCGACGGGCTGCGCCATATCCTGAGCCGCGCAGGCGGCTTCGAGGTGGTGGGCGAGGCGGTGGATGGCTCCGCCGTTCTCCAGATGGCGCGCGAGTGCAAGCCCCGCGTGATCCTGCTCGACCTCTCCATGCCCGGCCGCAGCGGGCTGGAGCTGATCAAGCAGTTGCGCGTGGAGCAGCCCGCGCTGCGCATCCTGGTACTGACCATGCATGCCGAGGAGCAATACGTGGTGCGTGCGTTCCGGGCCGGGGCGGCGGGCTACCTGACCAAGGAGAGCGCGGCCACTGAACTGGTCAGCGCCATCGGCAAGGTCGCCGCGGGCGGCACCTACGTGAGCCCGGCGATGGCCGAGAAGCTGGCCAACAGTCTGCAGGACGAGCACCTCGAGGATCCCCACCTGCGCTTGTCGGACCGAGAGATGGAAGTCTACCGCCGCCTGGTGCTGGGTGAGCCCCTGATCGAGATCGCCGCCGGCCTGTGCGTGAGCGCCAAGACAGTGAGCACCTACAAGATGCGGCTGATGGAAAAGCTGCAGCTACCCAGCGAGGCGGCGCTGGTGCGCTATGCGATCCGCCATCGCCTGTTCGACGAAGGCGATATCTAGGCCAGCCCTGGCTCCGTCGATCTCTCGCGGTCGGGTGACGCCGCGCTTGATCTGGGACAAGGAGCGATAAGCGCGCTGTGCCACCATGAAGTGGAGGTCCGCTCCCCATGCGGGTCCTTCACTCCAAGGAGGCGACAATGAGCAATCTCAGGGTTTACGATCCGCTGTCGATCGAACCGGTCGGCGACATGCTGCAGGGCATGCTGCGCGCGTTTCGCGGCAACTATGAAGGGGGATTCGCATTCAAGGTCGATGTGACCGAGACCGACAAGGCCTACAACCTGGTCGCGGAGATCCCCGGCGCCAGGAAGGAAGATATCGAAGTGTCCGTCGATCGCGGCACGGTGATGATCTCGGCCAAGGTGGAGAAGTCTTCCGAGCAGAAGGAAGGCGAACGTGTGATCCGGCGTGAGCGCTACAGCGGCTCGATGCAACGTGCCTTTACGCTGGACAGTTCCGTGGACGAGAGCAAGGTGGATGCCAGCTACGAGAACGGCGTCCTGCGGGTGGTACTGCCTAAGAAGGAAGCCTCGCCGCAGCAGCGCGTGACGATCCGCTGAGAACGCGCATCCCCGGGCCCGCCCGCGCGCGCGCTCACCAAAATACGGAGCACATCATGGACTACCGAACCGTGCTGGTCGCGCTCGGAGCGGATCCCGATTGCGCATCGCGCGTCAGGATGGCCGCCGACCTGGCGGCCTCTTGTGGCGCGCATATCACCGGCGTCAGCGCTACCGGCCTGCGCATGGACCCGATCCGGGGTGCTGGCGATGACGCTGCGCGGTATATGGCGGCGTCCCGCCGCAGGCTGCTGTCGCAGACAGCACTGCAGGGCGAAATACTGAGCGAGGTCATGGCTGGGCATGCGCCGGGCGTGCCGTTTTCGCACCGCGTGGTGGAAGAGGAGACCGGCTGGGTCCTGGCGCAGGAGGCCCGCGTGGCCGACCTGGTGGTGATGGCGCGGCCTGTGGCAGCGCAGGAAGTGGCTTCCCTGGGTGCCGGGGAGGCCGAGTACGTCCTCCTCAACGCCGGCCGCCCGGTGTTGCTGGTGCCGCCGGAGTATCGGCGGCTGCATGGCGGGCACGTGGCGATCGCATGGGACGGGCAGCGTGAGGCGGCCAGGGCCGTGGCCGATGCCATGCCTTTGCTGCTGCGCGCCAGCCATGTCACCATCGTCGGAGTCTGGGACGATCGCGGCGAACCGCGGGCAGACTCGGAGCCGGTGGCTGGCTTGCGGCATTACCTGCAGCGCCACGGCATCATGGCCGGCGTGCGCAACGAGCAGAAGGCGTGGCCGGTCGGCACCACCCTCCTTGACGCGGTTAGGGCGCTGGGGGCCGACATGTTGGTGGCCGGGGGGTACGGGCACTCGCGCATGCGCGAACTGATCATGGGCGGCACCACGCGCACGCTGATGCACCATGCGCCAGTGCCACTGCTGTTGTCGCACTGACGGAGCGCCCCATGCAGCTCCAATTTCTCGGCGCGACCGATACGGTCACGGGATCCAAGTATGTGCTCGATACCGGCCGCAGCCGTGTGATGGTGGACTGCGGGTTGTTCCAGGGCTACAAGGCGCTGCGCCTGCGCAACTGGGACCGCTTGCCGGTCGATCCGTCCAGGCTGGACGCGGTGGTGCTGACGCACGCGCATATCGACCATAGCGGATACCTGCCGTTGCTGGTGCGCAACGGCTTTCGGGGGCGGGTCTTCTGCACCATGGGCACCGCGCAGTTGTGCCAGATCCTGCTGCCCGACAGCGCGCACCTGGCGGAGGAAGATGCGCATTACGCCAACCGCAAGGGCTTCTCGCGGCATCAGACAGCGTTGCCGCTCTACGACGGCGCGGACGCCGTGCGCGCCTTGCGCCGGCTCGACCCGTTTCATTACGATACGCGGGTGAGGGTGACGCCCGACGTGGAAGCGGAGTTTCATCGCGCCGGACACATCATTGGCTCGGCCATCGTGACGCTGCACGTGGACGGCAAGCGGATCGTTTTCTCCGGCGACCTGGGGCGGCAGCAGGACATCGTGATGCGCGCCCCCGAGATCATCCGCGAAGCGGATCACCTGCTGGTGGAGTCCACCTATGGCGACCGCGCCCATCCCGCGGACGATCCGCTCGACACGCTGGGTGAAATCGTCAGCCGCACCATTGGCCGCGGCGGCAGCGTGGTGATTCCTGCGTTTGCCGTCGGGCGCACCCAGGCGCTGCTGTACTGCCTCTACAAGCTGCGCCAGCAAAACCGTATTCCGCACGTGCCGGTCTACCTCAACAGCCCGATGGCCATCGACGCCACCACGGTCTTTGCCTTGCACCCGGACGAACTTCGGATCGACCGCGCCGCCTGCACGGCAGCGTGCAACTTGGCCATCCTGGTGCAGAGCATGCAGCAGTCCGTCTGGCTGAACCGCGACCGCGCGCCCAAGATCATCCTGGCCGGCAGCGGCATGGCAACCGGCGGCCGGGTGGTGCATCACCTGGAGACATATGGCCAGGATACGCGCAACACGATTTTGCTATCCGGCTTCCAGGCCGCCGGTACGCGCGGCGCGGCGCTCGCCTCGGGCATGCGTGAACTGCGCATCCACGGCACGCAGGTTGCCGTCCAGGCTTCGGTGGAGCAGATCACCTCGCTTTCGGCGCATGCGGACGCCAACGAACTGATGACATGGCTTGGCGGCTTCGTCAGCCCCCCACGGCAGACCTTCGTAGTGCATGGCGAGCCGGCTGCGAGCGACGCCCTGCGGCAGCGGATTGAGCGGAAGCTGCGCTGGCCGGTCACGATGCCGGAGTATCTTCGTTCATATTCGCTGGACTAGCCAGCGGAGGCATGGAACGATGAAAAATGGCTCGCAAGACTGTCTCACGCCACGACACTTGCAATTGTTCGGGGCGATCGTCCAATGGCTCGCGCGCTACGAACTGCTGATGCAGACGCTTATGGCAAAGCTTGCCGGATCGGAGATTGCATCCGCGATGCTGCTGACACGGCGGCTCGATTTCGGCGGGAAGCGGCAGGCCTTGCTGGATCTGCTTCGTCATCGCGCCCATCCACTGGACCAGTATGACAAGATCTGCGCCTATCTTCTGGTCCCGCTGACCTACACGCCGTTGTTGTACGACATAACGCGTTCGGTGTGGCAGCCTGGTGCCCATGCGCACTTGATCCAGTCGGACTGGATTTTCCGGTTCCCGCCGGGCATTACGCCATTGCGTGATGACACTATCCTGTTGGGCGAAGATGGCCTTCTTGCAGCCGGTAGCACCGCTGCTGGCCCCGATGAAATACGCTGACCCGCGCCTCATTCGTACTGCGAGCTCAAGGCTCGTATTACCCCGCAGGCTTAGCAGGTCCCGGTCCTACCTGACTTGTCATCACACTCGATTACCAACGCAACCTTCGACGTTTCACCCTGCAATGACGTTAATCTCCAACGTGGTGCTCACCGTTCAAACCGGCTTCACGCTCACCTAATCCACCCAGGGACCGGAATCCCAGCCCGGCGACCGGGTCATGGCCTTCCGCAGTGGCTTGTTGAGCGCCGTGCGTCGGGATTGGCTGCGCGCCAGTCCAACGATTTCCAGTCCAGCAAAACCGTACGTAGTCTAGCTAATTCCGGTTCCTTACAATTTCAGTAGCATCCCGACATGTTGAGGCCGATAGTTGACCTGGATCTGGTCGTCACTGCCTTTGATGCAGATCATAGGGTTACGTGCCGCGCCCACTATACTAATATTGGATTGCAGGTTGAAGATGCCGCGTCCATAAGTAAGGGGGATGATATGCAAACGCCGGCAGAGAGAAAAGCCATACTGGTCATCCAGAGAGAGCATCAGCAGCTATCGATGGTTGTCACTGGCATGCAACGCCTTGTCAAACTGCTCGGTGCCGGCGTAGATGTGCCTAGGCCAGTGATGTTTCGGTCCATGCTGTTTTACATTAGCGAATATCCGGAGCGGCTACATCATCCCAAGGAAGAGCGTTATCTGTTCGCTCGCTTGCGGCACCGTTCCAACAACCTCGACAAAACCATCGACGAGCTAGAGGAACAGCACGCTCAGGGCAAAGCGCGAATCCGAGACATCGAACATGCGTTCACCCGATACGAGCTGGCTGACGAGTCCGCGCTCCCGGCCTTGCGCGAGTTGGTCGAAGAATACGCTGTGTTCTCCGCAAATCACAGGCGTCTGGAAGAAGAGGTGATTCTGCCTGCCGCGCGTCAATGGCTGACGGAGGAGGACTGGAACGCACTGGATGAGGCGTTTGGTTCAAACCGCGATCCGTTCGGCGGCGTCAAGGTAGAGGCAGATTTCGGCCGCCTCTTTGCAATGATCGTCAGGGCCATAAGGGAACCTTAGAGACCGTTTCAAGAAGACTGCTATGCACGCCTGAAGATATTCCAGCACGAGGGAACAGCCAATCTTCGGGAATGCTTCGTGAATATCAGCCCGACGCTCGAAGCGAATGCGAAGACGACGGAAATTGTGCCGCTACCGTGTTCGGTTCGGCGCTTCGCGATCATCGGCTTGATGCCGCGTTCGCGAAGTCGCTGACGATGCGGTTCGGAATCGTAGCCGCGATCGGGGTAGATGACCTTGGCCTTCTGAAGTGGTCGACCACGCACGCCGCGAATCGGTGGAATCGCGTCAACGAGTGGCAGAAGTTGGGTGACGTCGTTGCGGTTCGCGCCGGTAAGGAGCGCGCAGACGGGGACTCCAGTCGCGTCGACGAGAATGTGATGCTTGGAACCTGGTCGCGAGCGATTCGTGGGGTTCGGCCCCGTTTTTCGCCCGCCCCAACAGCTCGCACCGACGACGAATCGACGGCCGCACGTGAGAAATCGAGTTGGCCGGCCTCGCGCAGCCTGCTGGCGGCGTTTGCGCGACTGGCAGAAGGCGGGCGTATGGGTCCGACTACACGAGTTGCTGCTCGCGAACGTATCCGCTCGCCTGGTTGGCCAGGCATGGCATTCAGGCCCGAGTGCCATGATGCCTTGCCTTCCTTGCGACTGCGGCGTGCCGATTCGGTGGATGGGGTGTCATGCGCTGTCGTGGGCAAGCGCCGCGATGACTGGCTTGCGCCGCCGGAGGGATCGCCTTGGCGGATTCTCGGCTGCCATTCCAGGCGACCATGACGTGCCTGCCGATCTCGCGGAGCCAGCCGGCGCTGGGGATGGCAACACCGGACGGCCAGCTTCCAGGATGATCGTCTCCACGAACTGGCCTGCGACAAACGCCGTCGGCTCGTCGGGATCGTCGTGACCCACGATGAACAGGTCGTCCAGCGGCGCCTCGCGCTGGACGGCTACCAGCGGCGGGCCTTCAGCAACGCGCCACTCCACCGGAACCAGCCGGTCCTCACACCCAGTCCGGATATGTCGGACTGCTGCGGCGCACTAAATCTCTTGTCTGTGAACGTGCATGCCAGGCCAAAAAACTGAACGAATATGGTTTATCCTCGCCCGGCGATCCAATGTCGGCCGAGCCGTCAGTACATCAGTTTGCTTGGCGGCTCTAGAGGGGGCGTCATCCTTGGTGTACGCAAGCGCGAGCCTCCTTATCGCAAGCGGCAGGACCGGAGCTTGGCCGAACGGTAGGCCGAGTTGACCTACCTCAAAAGATCCGCACTCAGGGCCACGCCCTGACACAGCGGCCCCTAAAATTCAGTTGCTGCATGCGACGCGTGGCCCTTCCGGCTCCGTCTTGCAGCGCCCCACTTGTAATCGCCAACCTCTGCCGGAGACAGAGATGCTAAGCCCCCACGAGATCGCAGCACTTATGATTCTCAGTGATTCGGATCAGACCGGCAAATTGGACCCGGCTGATATCAGTGCGCTCGTCGAGCGCCAACTGGCGCGGCTCGAGACCTCGAGGCCTGATCGGTCCCAATTTCGCCTGACCAGAGAGGGCCAACGCATTCTCAATGTGGTCGGTAAGCGGCGTTGAAAGCCTCCCGAAAAGGGGAGACGCCGACGGTGTTTTTTCCTCTCCTGAACGTAGTCGGCTCGTCCACGTCACACCTGGGCGGGGAACCCTGAGTGCATGCTGGGTACTTGGGGCCGGCCTTCAGCCAGATCAAGCTTTCTCCTTGGCAACCCCTGCTGCAGGCGGCGGCACAGCGCTCGCCGTCATGACCACAGCGGCTCAATTTGGGACGCGGCTGCATTCCTTGACGCAGATCACATCGGCGTGTCGATGCGGATCTAACCTTCATTGAGGAAGCGGGTGTTGGCTGTCTCTTTCGCTAGTGTCTGGGCTTGCTCTGTCGCTTCGTGAGGTCACTCGGTGACCCATGGCCTCCCGGACCTCCTGGTGTTCCTCCTCATCGGTGTTGCGCTCCAAGGATTCACGGAGCGACTCCGGTCGCGGGTGGGCCTCGTCACCGCGCTCTCCTTGGGTGGTGTAGTGTTTGGAGCGCTCCTTGTTGCGAGCTTCTACTTCTTGGACTAAGGAACTGAGTCTCCAACCCAATGGGCGATTAGGAGAAGGTATGTACGGCAAGATCATGGTGGCGGTAGACGGCAGCAAGAACGCCGAACTCGCACTAGCCGAAGCGATTCAGTTGGCGAAGGCATGCGGGAGCGAGATAACAGTCGCGCATGTCATTGATAACAGTTATCTGAGATACGACCAAGGCTATATCAATCCTGCGGAAGTCCGCGCGGCGCTGAAAGAGGCTGGCCAGGCGCTGCTTGTAGCCGCATGCGCTCAAGTCCAGGCGCAGCAGATCCCATGCAAGACACGGCTGCTTGATGAGCCGGTTGCCATGGGCGAAATATCAACGGTTGTCGAGCAAGCTGCCCAAGAGGAAGGAGTCGAGTTGCTGGTAATTGGCACGCACGGCCGTCACGGTACGCGTCGATTGCTGCTTGGCAGCGTCGCGGAGGGGCTGGTCCGACATACCAATCTGCCTGTGCTATTGGTCCGCGGTTAGATTCAAGCTGCTTAAGCACCACGGTATCGTATTCGAGAAAAACCTTGGCCCGAAAACGGGTGTCATCGCGCGCCAGATGACAGAGTACAACCCCGACGCCAGCTGGAAGATCGTGCAGCAGTTAATGCGCTGACTTCCGCACGCCGTGGGTGCGGTGCGCGCGGGCTCGCATCGCAACGGTCTCCCTAGCGCTCCAGCACATATCTCCCGGGTGCGTCGGCGAGCGCGCCGGGCGCAGCGTCGCGCGGTGGGACCCGGCTCGTGGAGTGCGACGCCAGCCAGCCCTGCCAGCAGGGCCACCAAGATCCATCATGCCGTTCCGCAGTCGAGAGGTAGCGTTCGGGGCTGCCATAGGTTGCCTGCGCCGCGCGCGTTTCCACCCGGTATCGGCGGCCGGGATGCGAGGGGTCGGCCACGATGCCAGCATTGTGGCCACCGGAGGTTAGCAGGAACGTCAACGGTGCCGACGTCAGCAGATGCAGCTTGTAGACCGAGCGCCAGGGCGAGACATGGTCATGTTCTGTGCCTACTGCGAAGATCGGCATGCCGATGTCTGCCAGGGCGACGGGGCGGCCATCCACGCAATAGCGTCCCTCCGCCAGGTCGTTGTTGAGGAACAACTTGTGCAGGCACTCCGAATGCATGCGGAAGGGCAGGCGGGTGACATCCCGGTTCCATGACACCAAGTCGTTCGGGCGCAGCCGCTTGCCGAGCAGGTACTCGCTCATCATGCGGGACCATACCAGGTCGCGCGAGTGCAGCATCTGGAAGGCTGCGGCCATTTGGCTGCCGTCCAGGTAACCTTGCTGGCCCATCATCGAGTCCAGCGTGGACAAGGCGCTGCTGTCAATGAACAGGCCGAGTTCTCCTGGCTCGCTGAAGTCCGTCTCGCTGGCGAACAAGGTCAGACTTTGCAACGGCAAGCCGCTGTCGTCGCGGCTAAGCGCCGCCGCGCAGATCGACAGCAGCGTACCGCCCAGGCAATAGCCGGCGGCGTGGATGAGTGTATCGGGACAGCGCTCTTGCACTGCGCGCAAGGCGGCCTGCACGCCGAGGCGCAGGTAGTCGTTAAGCCCGAAGTCGCGGGCTTCGGCGCCCGGGTTCTTCCACGAGATCATGAAGACCGTATGGCCCTGTTCGACCAGGTAGCGCACCATCGAGTCACGCGGCTGCAGGTCCAGAATGTAGTACTTCAAGATCCAGGAGGGCACGATCAGCACCGGTTCCCGCCACACCTCGGCGCTGGCAGGCGCGTACTGGATCAGCTCGATCAGCGCATTGCGAAACACCACCTTGCCCGGCGTGATCGCGACGTCCCGTCCGACCTTGAAGGCGGGCGCGCGGCGCAGCTTCGGCGCGCGTGCCAGGTCGGCCACTGCGTTCTGCATGTCGTGCTGCCAGTGCTGGGCGCCATTGAGCAGATTGGCGCCACCGCTGGCTGCGGTGGCCCGCAGCACCACGGGATTGAGCCACCACGCATTGCCGGGGGATAGGGTATCGAGCACCTGTCGCGCGCAGAACGACACCAGCCGCTCATGGTGCGGGGATACGCCGGGCAGGCCGCGCGTGAGCGACTCCCATAGCGCTTCGTGGTTGTGGAACGCATCGCGCCAGCAGCGGTAAGGCCACTGCAGCCAGGCGGGGTCAGCGAAGCGCAGGTCCGATGGCGGCGCCGGCACGCCGGGTGTTGGCTCCGCGGCCGCCGGGCCGGGCCACATCCCGCCGGTCGCGGCTACCGCGCCGCTCACCCACTGGCCCAGGGCGGTGGCCACCTTGCCGGGGGAAACGGCCAGGTGCAATGCCCAGTCCAGCCCCGCCAGCCAGAGCGAGGCGAGCGACATGCCCTGGGTGGCGCCGGCCAACATCGAGCGGAGCTGCTCGTCGAGCTGGTCAGGCTCCGCCGCGACGGGGTCGCAGCCACATTCCGCCTCGGGCGCGGCGGTGAGTTCCTTGCCGGGTGTCGGTGCGTTCATTGCATGTGCTGCCCGCCATTGATGGCAATATTGGCGCCGGTGACAAACGCTGCGTCATCGGAGCACAGGAAGGGAATCAGCGCGGCCACTTCGTCCGGCCGCCCCAGCCTGCCGACCGGGATCTGCGGCAGGATCCTGGTCTGGAGTATGTCGGCGGGGATGTCCGTGACCATGTGCGTAGCAAGGTAGCCGGGCGATACCGGGTTGACTGTCACTCCCTTGCTGGCCACTTCCAGCGCCAGTGCCTTGCTGAACCCGTGCACCCCCGCCTTGGCAGCGGAATAGCTAGTCTGGCCAAAGGCGCCCTTGGAGCCATTCACCGAAGCGATATTGATGATGCGGCCCCATCCGCGGCTGACCATGCCGTCGCACAGGGGCTTGGTCATGTTGAAGATCGAGTCCAGGTCCGTCCTGAGCACGGCGTCCCAATCGGCCTTGGTCATGCGCCGGAAAGTGATGTCGCGGGTAATGCCAGCGTTGTTCACCAGGATATCGACCTGTCCCAGCTCGGCAAGGGCCTGCGCAGCACAGCGCTGGCAGGCGTCGAAATCGGCAACGTCGACGGCGAACGCGCTGAACGCGCGCTCGGCGGCGCGCTGGCGGTCGAGCCAGGTCTGCACGTGGTCATTGCCCGGCGAATGGGTGACTGCCACGCGGTAGCCGGCGTCGTGCAGGCGGATCGCAATGGCTTCACCCAGTCCACCCATGCCGCCGGTCACCAGCGCGATCCGCCTTGAAGAGAGGCTGGCCAGCGCCTCGCCTGCGTGCTCAACTGGCATGGGCGGGCCCCTTTCGCGGACTGGCTGCGGCGCCGCCTCCCGCCTGCGCGCCGGTGCCGTTCAACGCGGGATTCCACGCCGTGGCCTGTCTGAATTTCTCGAATATATCCTGCACCGGCGCCACCGGCGAAGCGGTATTCCCCGCCTGCTGCAAGCTCATCGCCTGGCATCGCTGCCAGGACTCGCCGATTTCGCGCACCTGTTGGACGATGGCGGTCTGGTTTTGGATGGCTAGACTCATCCACGCTTGCATCAGGTGCGCGCAATGCTCGGCTTCGTTGCGCAGGAAGGTGACTGGCAGCGCGGCGAGCGCGGCGAAGTTGCTTGCATTGGCAAGCTGCGCACCCACTTCGTGCGTTGTCTTGATGTCCTTGCGGATGGCTTCGAGCTGGATTTCAAGGAAACGCTGGCGGCTCTCCTGCAACAGGGTCAGCGCACGCAGGCCCGCCTCGCAATTGGCGCTGAAGAAAGCGAGTGGGACGTCAGTCTGGTCTGTCATGGTGTCTCTCCGTGATTGGCGCGCATACCCTGTGCCGCTGCTATGCCATGGGTACTCCCACGCGGGAAGAACCCTGGATTGGCATTGCTGGAAAGGACGAGTGCAGGGCAGGCATGTCGGGCAACTCGTCTGCGAGATGATTCTGAAGCGTGGCGGCCGCGCTCGTTGATCCACATCGAGTGTTGGGCCTCCCATGGCGTGTCGCCGGTGGGAATGGCAGCGGCGTTACCGCGGGCGTCGGCCGGATCAGCCGGGCTTTCCGCCGGAGGCCGGGCAGGTCTTGACGCCGAGCAGGCTGTAGAGGGGACAGATGCGGACGAGCCCTGTCAGGACCGGAACCACGCCGATCCATCCCCACGCGCCGATCGTGCCGGTGACGGCAAGGCCGATTAAGGCCAGGCCGACGACGATCCTGAGAGTGCGGTCAACCGTACCGATATTGGTTTGCACAGCGTCCTCCTTTCGATAGCCCGTCAAATACAGGTGCGGCGTCGCCGGGTTCGTTTCGCAATTCAGCGGCTGCACGAGCCCAATATAGCCTGATGGCTGCCGGTGACTTTGATCTATGGCAACTTTGACGCGTACTAGCGCTGGAGTGCACGCCGCGCCGTTAAACGGCTCCGGTGTCATCGGCCAGGTCGCGGGCACTTCGACTCGCAATAGACCCAGTCATCTTCCATCTCATTGACGCGCAGGCGAAATACGTAGCTGACCGGGGTATGCCCGGCTGTGAATCGGCGCGCGTGGCTGTCATCCTGATATTCGGCACGCAAGGTGTAGGCGCCCGCCGGCAGCTGCATATATAGCAAGGGACCGGACGAGACTACCCGCAGACGCTGCTTGCCGTTGCTATCCACCACCGATACCGTGACGTCGGACAGCGCCTCGCCGCCCTTCGCGTTATAGAAGCCAAGCCGCACATTGAAACGACCCGCCATCGAGCGAATGGCTTTCACCTCGTCGTCGCCGATACCACCGGAAACATAAGTGATCCCGTTCATCTCCTGTACCTGAAGCGGGGTATCAGCATACGGTTGCGCCCCATGGACGGGCAACCCTGGATTGACGAGCCCGATCAACGCCGCTGCCGCGAGACAGGCGACGACACGCTTGCTAGCCATGATGGTTTTGGTCCGTGTCAATCTGCCTGCGCCAACAGGGCGCAGGCTGTTCCAGTATTGTCGGTGGCGCCGCGCGCGGCTTGATCCAGCGCAATGCGGCGCAAGGGGGGGGCCGGGTCGCCGGCCGTTCTTTTGCCCTGCTGTGCGGCCGCGTTGTCAATCAGGCGTCGCCCAGCGCGTGATACAGCTCGTCCTCCTGCGCGAAATGCAGACGCAGAATCGCATTCAGCTCATACAACAGGCGCCGTACCTCCTGCGCGCTTTCCAGGTCGAGGCCGTCCGCTGCCTGATCGGCGGCGATGCGCTCCAGCATGCACACCAGGTGGAATATCTCGCGATGCCCGCCGCTCAGCGCGGCCAGTGGGTCCTTGCCGCCAAGCCGTTGCGCCAGCTCCGGATACAGGTCGGCGTCGTCGTGGAGCTCATGCGCGAGCAATTGCTGGCGCAATGCCTGATTGAGTTGCGCGAGTTCCACGGCGGCGATTCTCCCAGGGAGGTCGGCTACGCGATCCGCCATCGATCTCACTTGGCCGAGCACCTGCCTCAGTTCGTTGTGTTCGGTCTTCAGTTTCGTGGCTTCGGCTGGCGTGATCTGCGCGGGGCGCCAGTCCGGCCCTGGCATGCGTGCCCGCAGCGCATTCAGGATCACCGCGACATCGATCAGTTCCTGCAGCAGCGCACCTGCCAGCGGCGGCAGGTAGCCGAACGCGGCGGCTGTCATCGCCGCCAGGGATAGCGCCATGCCCGCCACGACGCTTTGCACGGCGATGCGGCGCGCGCGGCGGGCGATCTGAATCGCCTCAGCCAGGCGGTCCAGGCGGTCCACCAGCAGTACGACGTCCGCTGCCTGCGCCGACGCAGCCGCGCCTGCCGCGCCCATCGCCACGCCGACATCGGCAGCCGCCAACGCGGGCGCGTCGTTGACGCCATCGCCGACCATGATGACCCTATCGTGGCGCTGCGCCTCGCGGATTGCCGCTAGCTTCTGCGCCGGCGTCTGCTGGGCGTGCACTTCCGTCACGCCAAGCATCGCACTGGTCATCTGCGCCACGTCGTCGCGATCTCCGGTCACCATCACCATACGCCAGATGCCGGCCTGCCTGAGCAACCGCAACGCGCGGGGCGTGTCGAGCCGGATCTGGTCCGCGAGCTGCAGCGCGCCGCCCATGGCGCCATCGACGCCAAGGAAGACGGCGGACGTGCCCTCATGGCTCATCCGCCGCAACAGCGCCGTGCTCCACGGCTTGGGCACGGTTGTCTTAGCCACATGGGCCAAGGAGCCTACGGTGACAACGTGTCCGTCGACGATGCCGCTCAGGCCGGCGCCTGGCTCCTCGCAGACCTGCGCTGGCAACGCCAGCGCCAGGCCGCGCTCTCGTGCCGCGGCCACCAGCGCGCGGGAACTCACATGCACCGATGCCTGTGCCAGCGAGGCCGCCAGGCGCAGCACGTCGTCGGGCGCGTGTCCCGGCGCTGCCTCGATTGCCGAGACGTGGGCGTGGCCGGCAGTCAGCGTGCCCGTCTTGTCGAAGAACAGCACGCGGCTCTGAGCCAGCCTTTCGAGCGCCGCGCCGCTTTTGACCAGGATGCCCCGGCTGGAACTGCGCGACATGCCGCAGACGATGGCCACGGGCACCGCCAGGATCAGTGGGCAGGGCGTCGCTACGACCAGCACTGCAAGCGCCCGCCGCGCATCGCCGGTAATGAACCAGGCCGCACCAGCCACCGCCAAAGCCAGCGGCACCAGCAGCAGGGCGTAGCGGTCGGCCATGCGCATCGACGGGCTGCGGCTTTGCTGCGCTTCCATCACCAGGCGGACAATGCCAGAGTAGGTACTTTGCGCCGCCGTGGCGCCGGCAAGCATCTCGAACGGCGCGCCGGCGTTGACCACGCCGCTGCGCAGCGGCTCGCCCGGCGCGCGGCGCTGCGGAATGGCCTCGCCGGTCAGGGTGGATTCGTCCAGGTCAGCGGCCTCGATCAGCGTCCCGTCGGCTGGTACCACTTCGCCGGCGCGTACGAGCAGCCGGTCGCCCGGATGCACGAGGTCCAGCGGCACCGGCCGCCATTCGCCCTCTTCGTAGCGGCTGGCCTCGCGCGGGGCGTGGCGCAGCAGTGCGCTCATCTCGCTTGAGGCGCGCGCTTCCGCGTAACTCTCCAGTGCGCGTCCGCTCGCCAGCATCAGGGCAATCACGGCCGCGGCGAAGTGCTCGCCAAGCCACCACGCGAAGCCGATGGCCAGCAGCGCAAGGACATCGACCCCAGCTTTGTGGCGCCATGCCGCCAGGACTGTGCTGGCACTCAGGGCGACCAACACCGGCAGGATGCCGATCAGCCATACGGTGCGGGCGAGCGCGGCCGATCCGAACCAATACAGTAGCGATCCCGCGGCTAGCGTGACCGCGGAGGCCGCCAGGAGCCCCATATTGAGCCAGCGGTGGTAGTGAGGCTCCGGGAGCGCCATGTCAAGATCAATCGCGGCGGGTGAGCGCGATGGCGAAAAGCGCCCCGCAGGCAGCGGCAATGGCTGCGGTCGTGCCAAGCGCGCGCCATGGGTGCGCCTGCACATACTCCTCGCCGGAATCCGCCCAATCCCGTACCTGCTCGCGGCCCTGCGCCTGCAACTCGCGCAGCCGCAGTTGCAACGTCTCCAGCCGTGTCTTGAACTGCTCACGGGCTTGACCGGATTGCTCGCCGGTCAAGGCGGCGGCGTCGCGCAGCAATGCCTGCACATCTGACAACAGGACGTTGATATCGTGCTGTAGCATGGCACGGTGCGCGGACAGGGCGGATCTGAGGTCGTTCACGGCGGTCTCCTGGCTGGTTCAATGAAGTGAATGCGGTGGGACGAGGCGTGTCGGATCCGCCATGGGGAATAGCGGAATGGCATCTCCAACTATAGGCAGGGCTTCGGCGCGCCAGTTGATCGGCATCAAGTCTGGGGCGGACGCTCCGCGCCGCAGGCGCGATTGATCTGCATCAATGGCCGCCGAGCACCCGACAGTAGACTGAGTGCACGGCACCGGCGTGCCTTGACGACCCCTGCGCATCGCCGATGCACTCCATGGGCGTCTTAATCGGCCCGTACCCAGGTCAAGCCAGGAGAAGCATGATGAGGATCGAAGAGATTTGCTCGTTGTCCGCCGTTCATATCCCGCATACGTGCACGCTGCGCGACGCCGCGGTGCAGATGCGCGACCGCCACGTTGGTGCGCTGGTGGTGACAGAGCCATTCGGAGGCGGCCAGCGCGCGATGGGCATCGTAACGGATCGCGACATCGTGCTAGAGAGCACCGCCGCAGGCACGGCGCCTGGACAGGCGACGGTGGCGGACGTGATGACCCGCGGCGTGGTGGCGATCGGCAAGGATGCGGGCATCGACGATGCATTGCAGGCGATGCTGGCGCACGGCGTGCGCCGCCTCGCGGTAACGGATGCCGAAGCGGTGGTTGGCGTGCTGTCGCTGGACGATCTCGTTGACGCCCTGGGCTCTCAGTGGAACATGCTCGCCAGCGTGCTACACAACGAGCGGGAGCGTGAACGTTCCGGCAGCGTGCAGACACCGCTGCACGCCTGAATCGCGGGCGGGCGCGGCTTGGCCCGTGCCCGATGTCCGATGTCTCTCCCAGACCCCGCCGGGACCGGACGGCGGTGCAGTCCAGTACAACACACGGATAAGAGAGCAAGACCATGGTGCCCGGGATTCTCAAGCTCGCTTACAAGTTACTGGTGAACGTGCTGCAGGAGTTGCAGGCCAACTTCCAGGCCGGCACCGCCGGCTACCTGCAGGTGCTGGTAGCGGACGCGCAGTACCAGCAGGCCGACATCGGCTACCTGCAGGCCAGGACCCAGCGGCTGCAGAACACCGTGGCCTTGTTCTTGGCGCTGGGCGGGGGCTGGGACGCCAGCGCTGCGCAAGCACAGGGAAGGCCGCTATCATGATTGTTGGCCGGGCGATCCAGTACCTGGGCGAGACGGTGGGCCGGCTACGGCGCCAGCCTCCCGCATCGGCGGAAGGCGCGGCAGGTACTGCGCCGACTGGCAGGCAGAATCCGGCTTCGTCCGGCGGCGTGCCGGACGCGCTGCTGCGGGCTGCCGGCATGCCGCCCGCGACCCTGCTCCAGCAACTGGATACCGGCCCGGAGGGGCTGACAGGCGCCGAGGCCATTGCGCGCCTGCAAAACGTCGGCCCCAACCTGGTGGAACATGAGCGTCCGCGCCCGGCGGTGCTCGACCTGCTGCGCCGTTTGCTCAATCCGCTCAATGTGATGCTGCTGACCCTGGCAGCGGTATCCTCAGCCATCCACGACTACGACGCCGCCGCGGTGATCGCCGTGATGGTGATGCTCAGCGTTGGCCTGGCCACGGTGCAGGAGCGCCGCTCCGGACGTGCTGCTGCGGCGCTGCGCGCCATGGTGCATACCACCGCCGCCACGCAGCGCCGGTCGGAGCCGGGGGCATTGCCCATCACCAGCGAACTGCCGATCGGCGCACTGGTGCCGGGCGACATCGTTCACCTGTCGGCCGGTGACCTCGTTCCCGCCGATGCCCGGCTGCTGGCTTCAAAGGACCTGTTCGTCAACCAATCGGCCCTCACCGGAGAATCGCTGCCCGTGGAAAAGTTCGCGCGGGAGAGCGCCAGCGGCGACGGACCCGGCACGCTGGAGAACATCGTGCTGATGGGCACGGCCGTGGTCAGCGGAAGCGCGACCATCGTGGTGGTGCTGACCGGGCCGCGCGCCGTGTTCGGCAGCATCGCCCGCTCGTTGTCCGAGGAAACGTCCGGCACCGTGTTCGAGCAAGGCCTGCAGCGTTTCGCACGCCTGATGATCGGCCTGATCGTGATCCTTGCGCCGCTGGTGTGCCTGATCAACGGGCTGACGAAGGGCGATTGGCTGGAGGCGTTGCTGTTCGCAGTGGCAGTCGCCGTGGGGCTGACGCCCGAGATGCTGCCGATGCTGGTGACGGTGAACCTGGCAAAAGGCGCGCTTGTCATGTCGCGCCGCAAGGTGATCGTGAAACACCTCAGCGCCATCCAGAACCTGGGCGCCATGGATGTGCTGTGTACCGACAAGACCGGCACCCTGACGCAGGACCGTATCATCCTGAAGAAGCATGTCGACCTGGCGGGGCAGGAGACCGCGCGCGTGCTGGAATTCGCCTACCTGAACAGCTACCACCAGTCCGGCTTGCACAACCTGCTGGACAAGGCGGTGCTCCTGCATGACGAGGTGGGCGAAACGCTGCGGCAGGAGGGCGGCTACCGCAAGATCGACGAAGTGCCGTTCGATTTTGAACGGCGCCGCATGTCGGTTGTGGTGGACGGGCCGCAGGGCAGGCTCCTGGTCTGCAAGGGTGCGGTGGAGGAAGTCTATGCCGCATGTGCCAGCGCCGAACTCGGCGGGCAGGCCATGGCGCTTGACGACTCGCATCGCCACTCGCTGATGACGGTCTGCAATGCACTCAACGAAGATGGCTTCAGGGTGATCGCGATCGCCTACAAGCTTTTGCCGCCGGCGCCGGATACGCAGCCGTACTCGGTGGCAGACGAATCCGCGCTGATCCTGCTTGGCTATATCGCGTTCATCGACCCGCCCAAGGATAGCGCAGCACCGGCGCTGGCGGCGCTGCGCGACAGCGGCATCGAGGTCAAGGTACTGACCGGCGACAGCCCGGTGATCGCGCGCAAGATATGCCGCGAAGTCGGCCTTGACGTGGATCGGGCCGTACTCGGCGCGGAACTCGACGGGCTCTCGCCGCAAGCGCTGGGGGAACTCGCCGAGCGCACGCAGCTCTTCGCCAAGCTGGCACCGGCGCACAAGGCGGCCATCGTCAAGGCCCTGCGGGCGCGCGGACGGGTGGTGGGCGTACTGGGCGATGGCATCAACGACGGGCCCGCGCTAAAGGCGGCTGACGTAGGCATCTCGGTGGACAGCGGCGCCGATATCGCCAAGGAGTCGGCCAGCATCATCCTGCTGGAAAAGAGCCTGCTGGTGCTGCATGACGGCGTGATCGAAGGTCGCAAGGTCTTTGCCAACCTGCTCAAGTACCTGCGCATGGGTGCGAGCTCCAACTTCGGCAATATGTTCAGCGTGCTCGGCGCCAGTGCGTGGCTGCCGTTCCTGCCGATGGCACCGATTCAGGTGCTGACCAACAACCTGCTCTACGATTTTTCGCAGACTGCGCTGCCTACCGACAACGTGGACGACGATGCCGTCAGCCGCCCGCGCCGCTGGGAGATCGGCAAGCTCGGCCGCTATATCCTATGCATCGGCCCGATCAGCTCGCTGTTCGACTACATGACCTTTGCGACGCTCTACTGGGTGCTGGGCGCCAGCACGCCCGCACAGCAGCACCTGTTCCAGACCGGCTGGTTCCTGGAGTCGCTGCTGTCGCAAACCCTGATCGTTCACGTGATTCGCACGCGGAACATTCCCTTTGTGCAAAGCCGTGGCAGCACCACGCTGATTGCCACCACATTGGCGATCTGCCTGATCGGCATCTGGCTGCCGTACTCGCCGCTGGCGGCGCCGCTGGGCCTGCTGTCTCCGCCGGGCACGCTCTGGCTATTCCTGCCACCGATCATCCTAGGCTATTGCTGCCTGACCTATGCGCTGCGAGGATGGATGATCCGGCGGTTTGCGATCGACTGAGGCGCTATCCAGGGATCCGTGGCCCAACCCTTGACATAGCACAAGGACTGGCTTCGCCAACGGCTTATTCTGGGCGCAGGCCGGAACTAGCTCGCAGCGCGCTGCCGCCGCACGAAGGATGGGAGACAAATCGATGAATCCGCCACTTGCCCGCTTTGCGGGGCGGGAGGAGGCCGCGGCGCAGCTAGCCGAGGCACTCTCCGAATATCGGGGCCAGCATCCCTTGATCCTTGCCATTCCAAAGGGCGGCGTACCCGTTGGTCGCGGACTCGCCGACGCGCTGGAGGGGCAACTCGATGTGGCACTGGTCAGCAAGCTGGTGGGCCCGGCCAATGGCATCGCCGCGATCGGCGCCGTGACCGAGAACGGCTGGACCTACCGCGTCGAGGACCCGGTGGGCGGGCAGCCCGATCCCATGCATTTTGCCCAGGAGCGGCTGGCAAAGCTCGATCTGCTGCGGCAGCAATGCGCGATCTACACATCGCATCGCGCACGGCTTGACCCGCATGGCCGCGTCGTGATCCTGGTGGACGACGGACTCTGCACTGGCGCCACCATGATGGCGGCGATCCACGCGGTACGCAGGCAGCAGCCAGCCAGGCTGGTTTGCGCGGTTCCCGTGGGCACCCCCCAAGGGCTGGCGGCGGTCCGCGCCAGCGCCGACGAGGTGGTGTGCCTGCGCACCGCCGGGCCGGATCACGATGTCCGCCATGCCTACCAGTGCTTTCCGGAGGTGGACGACGGAGAAGTTCGCGCACTGCTCTGGCGCGATACCGAACCGCGCAATGCCGAGGTCATCGGAACGAAAAGCCTGGCGGCCGCCGTGCCGGTAAGCATCCCGTGCGACGGCATCAGGCTGCACGGCGTGCTCGACGCTCCCACCAGTCCTGTGGGATTGGTGCTGATGGTACATGCCAACGGTATCGACGACCATGCCGTGCGCAACCAGTATGTGGCGAGGAAACTGCGCGCCAGGGGGCTGGCCACGCTGCTGGTGGACCTGATCGGGCCTAGGGAGGCGATGCGGATGGAGAAGCGCCGGGACATCGCCATGCTGGCCGGCAGGCTGCGGGTGGTGATGCAGGCGGTGCCAGGCTACGTGCACGCGCGGCTGCGTTTGCCGGCGGTCCCGCTCGGCTGCTTTGGCACCGGCACCGCTGCGGCCGCTGCATTGAGCGTGGCGGCGGAGGAGGGGACGGATTTACGCACGTTGGTCCTCGCCGCGGGACGCGTGGACCTGGCCGATACCGACATCTTGGGCAAGGTGACCATACCTACGCTTCTCGTGGTAGGGGCCGGCGATCCAGAGGGCATTCGAATCAATGATCTGGTGTTCGGCAGGCTTCGCTGTCCCCGGCAATTGCGGCTAGTGGCAGGCGAGGGCAGGATATTCGAGGAACCCGCCGCGATTGAAGAACTGGCCGCGCTGACAGGAAGCTGGTTCTCGCTATTGCTTGCCGATGAGCGGATCGCTGTCATGTAGGCATGCCCGGGATGTCGCTACTGCTCGCGCAGCGGGGCTATAGTCCGCGAGTCGCGGTTCCGACAGTGTCTGGCGCTTGATCGATGCGTACACTTCGCTGGCGGTGGTCGAACGAGTGGTGTCGACGCAAGGCGCGGGCTTCGCGCAAGACCGTGCGAGATTCCTTATGTACCGACTCCACTCGTTTCGAGTGCGCTGCAGTGTGGCAACTCTCAGCTGACTCGGCCGGCTGCCTTCACCAGCAACACGGGGCAATGCGCATAGGCGAGAACGCGACCAGCCACCGACCCGATCTCTGCGTCGAGGAACGCGCCTTGGCCATGCGCACCCATCAGGATGGCGTCGGCCTCAAGGGCTATTGCCAACTCCACGATCCGCTCGGGCGCAAAGCCGACAAGGCCATGCAGTTCGAATGGCACGCCTGCCGAGCGCAGAATATCCGCAACGGATTGCATGGCCCGGAAATTTTCCTTGGCGTGCCAGGCTGCAATATTGGCTTTACTAGCGAACCGTTTTTTCTCATCGGTCAGATCGGGTACGCAGTGCACCACATGCACGGTAAAGATATCCTTGAACATCCATTTAGCAGCCACGCATCGCGCAGCCGCATCGCTGCAGATGGAGCCATCCGTTGCCAGGACAGCATTTCGCCTCTCGGTCTCCTGTGGGTGAAAGGCGAGGAGAAGATCTTGCTCGGCCAAGGTCACTGCAATCGATCTGGGTGCAAGCGGCCAGAGAGGTGCTATTGCGCCTCACTCTTCTGAAGGGCATGACGTTTGCATTGAGATATCCAGCGTGGCAGATGACCTCACTATCGTCGAGGACGTAGAGGGCGGCGCGCGCTTCACCATCATCCAGCTTTGCCAGCGTCAACGAAGGCGTCGGCGCCTGCTCGGAAGAGGAGCGTACAGGTGACCGTTCTGTTTCACAGTGCTTCTGTCCAATCCTAGTAGGAGGCATTTAGCGTGGTCTGATGCAAATCAAGACCTTGCTCGCTTTGCGCAAACGCTTTGCGAAGCGTCCGGCGATTCTTGACCTGGCTCAAGGAGTGGACAAGCCGCGCTTGTGCTGCGCGCGGGAAGATCTACAGTGCCTTATGAATCGATCAAGAGCGCACCAACCGGCGGGAGTATTCTTATGTCCTTCGCTACCATTCTGGTCATACTCGATGCCAGCCGGCGGTCCTACCACCGCCTCGATATCGCCGCGCGACTTGCGGTCGAGCACAATGCCAAGCTGGTTGGTATGTTTGCCTGTCGTCGCCCGGAGCCGGCCTGGGTATACCGCCTCCCCGACGGCGCGCGCTATTCTGAGGCCCTCCAAGCCCAGTACGAGCAGGATCGCGAGGTCATGCGACATGGTTTCGAAGGTGCGACAGAGGAATTGCCGATCACGGCCGAATGGCACGCCTTCGACGATCTTCCGCTGGTCATCGGGCAGCGGGAGGCGCGGCTGGCAGACCTCCTGGTGGTCGGACAAGACGACCCGGCGGATCCGGCCGCCTTCGTGGCCGAGAATTTCGTCGAATCCATCGTGCTTGCCAGCGGCCGGCCAGTCCTAACGATTCCGCGTGTAGGCTGGTTTCAGACGGTTGGCAGCCGCGTCCTGGTCGCCTGGGACGGCGGGCGGGAGGCAGCGCGAGCCATTCGAGATGCGCTGCCGTTATTGCGCAAAGCCAAAGCAGTGACAATCGCCACATGCACTCTGGCTGGCAAAGTTGGCGACCAATGGAGCGCGCCTTCCCAGTATGCGGTGACCTGGTTGGCGGCGCATGGCGTGACGGCTGCGTTGCGCAACCTCCCTGTGGCGGCATCCGGTGATGCCGGCGAGCGCCTGCTGTCGGAAGCGGCGGATCTGGAAGCCAATCTCGTTGTAGCCGGCGCCTACGGACACAACAGGCTTCGTGAGGTGGTTTTGGGTGGGACGACTCGAACGTTGCTGGAAGCCATGACTGTTCCCGTGCTTTTTTCCCACTGAATATTGTCGCAATCGCGGACTGATATTAGGCGGCGCGACGCGCAGCCTCATGCGCTGGGCCGCCGTCCCGTTGATCCTTGCGCTTTGAGCAAGAGGATCGAGCGCTTAACTGACGGTTATACGGCGCCAGTCGTTGACATATGTCAATGGGTGTACGTACGTGACAACTAATCTGGAATACCGAACGCGCCAGGTATGCCTGGCACCGGCATCGGGAGGAGTGGTCAGATGAAGACCGATTTGCAGATCAAGCAGGACGTGAATGACGAGCTTGCGTGGGATCCCGCAGTTGACGGGGCTTCGGTTGGCGTAGAAGTCAGCCGTGGCGTCGTGACGTTGAACGGCCACCTCAAGACCTATATTGAAAAGCTGGCGGCCGAACGTGCCGCCGAGCGGGTCGAAGGGGTCAAGGCAGTGGTGGTGAATCTCGATGTACGCGTCCCTGGTGAACACGATGACGAAGCCACGGCAGAGGCCGCCCGAGCAACGCTGCAATGGCATGCGAGCCTGCCCTCCGCGAGTATCAAGGTGCGCGTTGAGAAGGGTTGGGTCACTCTCGCCGGCGAAGTGGAATGGGCTTATCAGCGCGAACTGGCCGAGCGTTCCGTAGGACATCTGCGTGGCGTGGCCGGCGTAATCAATCTGCTAGCGATCAAGCCGTGCGTTGGGCCGCCGGACGTTGCCAAGCGCATCGACGCAGCCTTGCGGCGTCATGCCGAGCGGGAAGCGGCTCATATTAAGGTCGAGGTGCAGGGCAGCGTTGTAACCCTAAATGGCCGGGTCGATTCTCCACAGGAGCGGCAGGCGGCAGTGGGCGCGGCATGGTCAGCACCGGGTGTGACCAGCGTGGTCGATCAGCTCACCCTCTCCTGAAGCGCGGCAGAAGAGGGCGCGAGCTCGTGCGTGTCATGGCAACGGACGCCTTCACCGGCATCGCTGACCATGGATTTCGCAATGCAATCCAAAGCTTCGCCCCCGCGCCATCCCGTGCCACGTGATGGCGCTGGGCATTATGCTTGAGCACACAGCAGCCCTCGGTTCCTGAGGGCTCTCGTGATGCACATGATGCGCTTCTGCAACTGGGCAAAGTTGATACAGGTCAACTTAGCGTATGCGTGGCCCCTAAGCAAGACGTGGCGCAGCCGACGCTGACTGCGACATTACCGCTTAGCCGCTACATGTCCATGTCCAGGCTGTTTTTAGTTGTCGGTGGGCTGGCTAATTAGAAATGTCAGTGCGGTCGTGCTTTTTGTGGTTTCCCCGTAACGCGGTCAAGCTGGCCGGAAGGGGAGAAGCCAGCACAGGGTGGGGCGGTGGTGCCGGCGATGGCGCGCTCCAGATCCAGCCGATTAATCAGCCGCTGGCGCTTGGTGTTCAGCGCAGGCTGGTGTGGCCGCGGGGGATCGCCCGAGAGCGTGCGCGACGGGCCTGCGGTTTGCCGGCTATCGCGCAACGCCTGGACCTTTGCCGCGATGGCCAGCACGTGCCCCAGCCGCTTGTGCTCCACGATCGCGCCCTGATCGATCTCGGCCAGCCGGTCATAGGTGGTGTAGGGCAGGGTAGCGCCATCGGCCCAGAGCTCGATCCTGCCGTCCGGATACTCCGCGACCTCGATATAGCGATGAATCAGGCGGCGATGCTCGGGCCGGTCTGCCAGTAAGTACAACCGCTTGTCATACTGCAGCGTCAGGCTCTGCGACACCTTACGCCATTCGCGCCAGGTAAAGATTCGTGCCAGATCCTCGTCAACGCGCAGCGGCCGGTGGGCATCGAAGTCGCTGCGCGGCGGCTTGGCGAAGCGGGCATTGAAGTCGGCCATGAAGGCTGGCGCAAAGGCATTGGCGATTTGCATG
Source organism: Cupriavidus sp. 8B (assembly GCF_054589115.1). Lineage (NCBI taxonomy): Bacteria > Pseudomonadati > Pseudomonadota > Betaproteobacteria > Burkholderiales > Burkholderiaceae > Cupriavidus > Cupriavidus sp. 8B. The sequence goes on from NZ_BAAILO010000013.1 coordinate 50,710, forward strand.
GTGCTGAGGCCGCGCAGCCGCAGTTCCTTGACCAGCCGGTCCTGCAGGGTGCCATTCATCCGCTCCACGCGGCCCTTGGCCGGGCTGGAATTGGCGCACAGGATGTCGATGTTCAGCTCGAACAGGGCCCGCCCAAACTGCGTGTAGCCGTCACCCCCGGTGGCATTCGGCTGATTGACCCGGAAGATGCCCGCCTTGTCGCTGTAGAACGCGACCGGCTTGCCG
>NZ_BAAILO010000014.1:0-13620 GCF_054589115.1 Cupriavidus sp. 8B
AATCCACGAAGGAGAGCGGGCACAGGGGCGACGCTTCGCGTCGCGCGCTATCCCTCACCGGCCGGAAGGCCGATGTTTCCCGCGCGAACTGATGAACACCTCTCCCCCTCCCCGCCAGGCCATGGTGCTGTTCGGCCATGGCGCGCGCGACGCGCGCTGGCGCGAGCCGTTCGACCGGCTGCACGCCAGGCTGACGGCCGCCCTGCCGGATTGCGCGGTGCGCCTGGCCTTCCTGGAACTGATGACGCCTTCGCTACCGGATACGCTGGCCGAGCTGGCCGCCGGCGGCGTTAGCGATATCAATGTGGTGCCGGTTTTCTTCGGCCAGGGCGGGCATCTGCGGCGCGACCTGCCGGCGTTGCTGGATGATTGCCGCCGGCAGCATCCGGGGGTGACGATCCGGTGTGCCACAGCGGTGGGCGAGGATGACAGCGTGCTGGACGCGATTGCAGCTTACTGTGTGGGGACGCTCGGCAGCGCGGAACGGCGCACCTGAGACATCGAACGAAGCCGACGAACAGGCCAAAACCGGGCGCCATGACGCCGGCTTTCACTCCCTCTCCCCTCACGGGGTGGCTTAGCCAGGAGCCACTGGAAGCGAAGCCCGTGGTTTTTGACGGCACGACGGCGTAACGAGCGCCCGCCCTCTCCCCCGGCCCCTCTCCCACTGCGTGGGAGAGGGGAGCAAACCAGCGCCGCACGAACGCGCGTAGCACCCCAAAGAAAAAGCCGGGCAACGCAACGTTGCCCGGCTTTTTCTTTGGCGCCTTAGCCTTGACGTCAGGCCGCCCGGGTTACCCCAAACGCATCGCCACCATCCACATCCTGCGGCACCGCCTCGCTAGCCCGCGAGGCCAGCGCTTCGCCGATCATCAGCAAGCTGGGATGCACCGGATTGATCCAGGCCGCCGCCTCGCCCGCCGCCATCTGCCGCAGCGTGAACTGGCGGCTGCGCTGGTGCGCCGAAGTAGCGGCCTCGACCACCCAGGCGGGTGTAGAGGCCGGCTTGCCGTGTGCGATCAGTTGCGCGGCGATGGATGCCGCCTGGTCGCGGCCCATGTAATACACCACCGTATCGGCCTTCACATCGGCCTCCACGTCGATCGTGTCAGCCGCCTTGGATTGCGTCGCAAAGGCCACGCTGCGCGACACGCCGCGCTTGGTGAGCGGCTTGCGGATAGCGGAGGCCGCCGCCAGTGCGGCGGTGATGCCCGGCACGATCTCGTACTCGATGCCGGCTTCTTCCAGCGCCTGCAGTTCCTCATCGGCGCGGCCGAACAGCATTGGATCCCCACCCTTCAAGCGCACCACGCGCTCGAACTTGCTGGCCTGGTCGACGATCTGGCGGTTGATGAACAGCTGCGCGGTAGAGCGCTGGCCACAGCGCTTGCCTACCTCGATCAATTGCGCCTGCGGACACCATGCCAGCATCTCGGGCGAGACCAGCGCGTCGTGCAGCACCACCTGGGCTTCGCCCAAAAGCCGTGCACCGCGCACCGTAATGAGGTCCGCGGCACCGGGACCTGCCCCGATCAGGTAGACCTTGCCCATGCCATGCTCCTTCGCGTTCGCTTGATCGACTTGTCTATGCACTCGCCTTAGGCGAACGCACGGATCATGCCAGCGGCCACGGTGTGGTTGGTGGCTTCATCGATCAGCACAAAAGCGCCGGTCGCCGGGTTGTCGCCATAGTTATCGCAGACGATGGGCTTTTGCAGCGAGATCTGCACCGAGCCGATATCGTTCAGGCCGATTTCGTGGCGGTCCGTCTCATGCAACAGCGTATGCACGTCCAGCACGCGATCCACCGACGACACGCGCGCGAACACGCTGGCCGTGGTGTGCTTGAGCACATATTTGCGGGCCGGGTTGAGCGATTCGTCATCGAACCAGCACAGGTCGGCGGTCAGCTTCTTGGCCGAAACGCTGTCCGCGGCGGCAGCCACGAACATATCACCGCGTGACACATCCACGTCTTCCGACAAACGCACCGTCACGGTCTCGCCCACGCTGGCCGATTCGGCCACGCCGTTGGGGGTCAGCACTTCCGCCACCAGCGCATCGCGGTTGGCCGGCAGCACGCGCAGCTTCTGGCCCACGCGCACGGTGCCTGCCTCGACCCGGCCGGCATAGCCGCGGAAATCGTCAGCCTGGGCGCCGTCCTGGCGGATCACCAGCTGCACCGGGAAACGCAGCGCGGCGTCGCCTTCGGGAGCGGGTTCTTCCACCGGCAGGGCTTCCAGCAGCGGCAGCAGGGGCTCGCCCTGGTACCACGGCATGGCCTGGCTGGCGTTGACGATATTGTCGCCACGCAGCGCCGACACCGGCACGTAGCGCACGTCCTTCAAGCCCAGCTGGCTGGCCAGCTCGGTGTAGGCGGCGCGGATCTGGTTGAAGCGCTCTTCGCTGAACTCGACCAGGTCCATCTTGTTGATGGCCACGATCACGTGTTGCAGTTCCAGCAGCTTCAGGATGGCGGAGTGGCGCTTGGTCTGCGCCAGCAGCTCGGCACGGCCGTCGGTCACGGTCACGCGGGTGGCGTCGACCAGCACGATGGCGGCATGCGCGGTGGACGCGCCCGTCACCATGTTGCGGGTGTACTGCTCATGCCCCGGCGTGTCCGCGATGATGAACTTGCGGCGCGCGGTGGAGAAGTAGCGATAAGCCACGTCGATGGTGATGCCCTGCTCGCGCTCGGCTTCCAGGCCATCGGTCAGCAGCGAGAAATCGATCTGCTCGCCGGCGGTACGCTTGTTCTTGGCGTTGGTCAGCGCGGTCAGCTGATCGGACAGCACAGCCTTGCTGTCATACAGCAGGCGGCCAATCAGCGTGCTCTTGCCATCGTCGACCGAACCCGCGGTGATGAAACGCAGCAGGCCTTGGTGTGTTGCTTGGGTGCTCATATCGAATCCTTTCCTCATCCCTCTCGCAGCGCTCGCTCCGGCGCATAGGCGGGAGGCAGCGCTAGGCGCGTGAGGGCGACGTGTACATTGGTACACGAGCACTCTCGCAACGACGCGATGTGCCCGCCTATGCGTCCGGTTAGAAGTAGCCTTCTTTCTTGCGGCGTTCCATGGACGCTTCGCTGGTCTGGTCGTCCATCCGCGTAGCACCGCGCTCGGTGATCTCGGTCACGGCCGTCTCGGCAATGATCTCGATCGGCGAGGCCGCCGTGCTGGCCACCGGGCAGGTGCAGCTGATGTCGCCAACGGTGCGGAAGCGCACCGAGATCACTTCGCTGACGTCGCCGTCCTGCTTGGGCGTGATCGGCGTGACCGGCACCAGCAGGCCGTTCTTCTTCACCACTTCGCGCTGGTGTGCGTAGTAGATCGGGGGCAGTTCGAGTTCTTCACGGGCGATGTACTGCCACACGTCCAGCTCGGTCCAGTTGGAGATCGGGAACACGCGCATCTGCTCGCCGGCCGCCATGCGGGCGTTGTACAGGCTCCACAGTTCCGGGCGCTGGGCCTTCGGGTCCCATTGGCCGAACTCGTCGCGGAAGGAGAAGATGCGTTCCTTGGCACGCGCCTTTTCTTCGTCGCGGCGGGCGCCGCCCATCAGCGCATCGTACTTGTTGGCTTCGATGGTTTCCAGCAGGGTCACGGCTTGCGCGGCGTTGCGCGAGTCGGTTTCCTTGCGCAGGCGCACGGTGCCGCGCTTGATGGAATCTTCCACATGGCCCACCACCAGGCGCGCGCCAAGCTCGGCCACGCGCTGGTCACGGAAGCTGATCACTTCCGGGTAATTGTGGCCGGTGTCGATATGCACCAGCGGGAACGGCAGTTCGGTCTTGCGCTCGCCCAGGCGGAAGGCCTTGAGCGCCAGGTGCAGCATGACGATGGAGTCCTTGCCGCCCGAGAACAGCAGGGCCGGGTTGCGGCACTCCGCCACCACCTCGCGGATGATGTAGATCGATTCCGCCTCGAGCTTGTCGAGGTGATCGTTTTGCACTTGCAGCAGGTGCGCCACTTCCGGCGCGCCAGTCAGTTCGTTCATGATGCCCATTTCGTCTGGCCTCAATGCTTGATGTTCTGTTCGTGAAGCCCGCACTCTTTCGAGTCCTTGCTCTCCCACCACCACCGTCCGGCGCGCACATCCTCGCCCGCGCGCACGGCACGCGTACAAGGCTCGCAGCCGATGCTGGGGTAGCCCTTGGCATGCAGCGCGTTGACCGGCACGTTGTGGCGCTTCAAATATGCCCAGACCTCAGCCTCCGACCAGTCGGCGAGCGGATTGAACTTGGGGATGCCGCGCGCTTCGTCCATTTCCTCGAACGGCAGCTCCGAGCGCGTCACCGCCTGCTCGCGGCGCTGGCCGGTCAGCCAGGCGTCAGCGTGGGACAGCGCGCGGTTCAGCGGCTCCACCTTGCGGATGCCGCAGCAGCTCTTGCGCAGGTCCACGCTGTCGTAGAACGCGTTCAGCCCATGGTTCTTCAGGTAGTTCTCGACGGCCTCGGGGTCCGGCGTGAAGCGCTCGATGTCATAGCCGTAATGCGCCTTGACTTCATCCAGCACTGCCAGCGTTTCCGCGTGCAGGCGGCCGGTTTGCAGCGTGAACACGCGGATGCCGGCGCGCACCTGCTCGGTGCCGCGCAGGATGGCGTCCGTCACCACCATGTCTTCGGCCGCCAGGCTCGACGCAAAGCGGGCGCGGAAGAAGCGGCCGGCGATTGTCGCCAGGCGCTGGCCCAGCTCACGCTCCTTGGCCTCCAGATCCGCCACGCTGCCGGTGTACTCCGGCGCGGTCCACAGCGCCGGGGGGCGCAGTGACGAGACCGGAGCCTCGATGATTGCAATCTCGCTCATGCCGTTTCCTTGCCCAGCGCTTCGGCGCGGTTGCGGCGGAACAGCGGCAGCGGCTCATCCACCGATGCCTGGTAGGTCACGGTGAACTCGGTGAAGCCCTTGATGGCGTCCTCGATGTTCTTGTCCGCGCGCACCGCGAAGGTGTCGAAGCCGCAGCGCTTCATGAAGTTCAGCTGGTCGCGCAGCACGTCGCCGATGGCGCGCAACTGGCCGGACCAGTTGTAGCGGGTGCGCAGCAGGTAGGCGGTGGAGAAGCCACGGCCATCGCGGAACACGGGGAAATCCACCGCGACCACGGCCACGCTGGCAAACGCGGCCTGCGCGTCGGCCGGCTCGTCTTCCGGCGCCAGCCAGATGCCGGTGATGTCGGCAGCGCGGCCGGCCAAAACGCCGTCCTTGTGCGCCAGCCAGGCGGTCAGCGGGAACAGCACCGCATCCTTGCCTTGCGCGGCGGCGACGATTTGTTCGTCGGTCAGGGCCGCGCCCTCGGCACCGCGCAGCACGGTCCATGCATCGTCGATGATGACCGGAACCGGGTTGGCGCCTTCGCCGCGTTGCAGTTGAATAATCTTTGCCATGTCGTTATCTCCGGTGCTCAGGCTTCGGCGCGTTCGCGCTGCTTGTCGGCGTAGACGCGTTCCTTGAACGGGGCAATGCCGATACGGCCCAGCACGTCGATGAAGCGTTCGTCGTCATGGCGGTTAGCCACAAAGGTGTCGATGATGCGCGACACCACGTCCGGCATTTCGTCCGCCTTGAACGACGGGCCGATCACCTTGCCGATGGCGCTCTTGTTGCCTTGCGCGCCGCCCAGCGTGACCTGGTACCACTCCTCGCCGTCCTTATCCACGCCCAGCACGCCGATGTTGCCAACGTGGTGGTGGCCGCAAGCGTTGATGCAGCCCGAGATGTTCAGCGAGATCTCGCCCAGGTCGTGCACGTAGTCCAGGTTGTCGAAACGCTCCTGGATGGCCAGTGCGATGGGGATCGACTTGGCATTGGCCAGCGAGCAGAAATCGCCGCCCGGGCAGGCGATGATGTCGGTCAGCAGGCCGATGTTGGCGGTAGCCAGGCCGCCCTTCTTGGCCTCTTGCCACAGCGCGTACAGGTCGCGCTTCTTCACGTCCGGCAGCACCAGGTTCTGCTCGTGCGCCACGCGCAGCTCGCCGTAGCCGTAGCGGTCGGCCAGGTCGGCGACCAGGTCGATCTGTGCATCGGTAGCGTCGCCCGGGGGCGAGACAATGCCCGGCTTGGTCGACAGCGTGATCGCGGCGTAGCCCGGCACCTTGTGCGCATGCACGCTGCGGCTCACCCAGCGGGCGAAGGCCTTGTCTTCCAGCAGGTGCTTTTCATACGAGGCGTCGGTGTCCGGCAGCTTGTCGTAGGCCGGGGGCGCGAAGTACTGCGCCACGCGGTCGAACTCAGCCTGCGTGATGGTGGCGGGACCATCCTTGCTGTGCTGCCATTCTTCCTCGACTTCCTGCGCGAACTTCTCCGCGCCGATGGCCTTCACCAGGATCTTGATGCGGGCCTTGTACTTGTTGTCGCGGCGGCCATAGCGGTTGTACACGCGAATGGCCGACTCCACGTACGACAGCAGGTGCTGCCACGGCAGGTCTTCCTTGATCACCGAACCCAGGATCGGGGTGCGGCCCAGGCCGCCGCCGGCCAGGATGCGCAGGCGCGTTTCGCCCTCGGCGTTGCGGTACGCGTAGATGCCGATATCGTGCATCTGCACCACGGCGCGGTCATCGGCCGAAGCCGAGATGGCGATCTTGAACTTGCGCGGCAGGAACGCGAATTCCGGCTGGAACGTGCTCCACTGGCGCAGCAGCTCAGCCAGCACGCGCGGGTCCACGGACTCATCGGGCGTGACGCCGGCGAAGTGGTCGGTGGTGATGTTGCGCACGCAGTTGCCGGAAGTCTGGATGCCGTGCATCTCCACGCTGGCCAGGTCGGCCAGCACGTCGGGCACGCGCTCCAGCTCCATCCAGTTGTACTGGATGTTCTGGCGGGTGGAGAAGTGGCCATAGCCGCGGTCATACTCGCGCGCGATATGGGCCAGCATGCGCATTTGCTTGGACGACAGCAGGCCGTACGGAATCGCCACGCGCAGCATGTAGGCATGGCGCTGCATGTACAGGCCGTTCTGCAAGCGCAGCGGCAGGAATTCTTCCTCGGACAGCTCGTCGGACAGGCGGCGGCGCACCTGGTCACGGAACTGGGCTACGCGTTCGTTGACGATGCGCTGGTCGTATTGGTCGTACTGATACATGGTGTGGGTCCGTTCAGTATTCGTTAAATTCAGGAGACGAGCTTGATGGCTACCAGCGTCAGCGTGGTAGCCAGCGCGGCACGCACCAGCCGCTCGGGCAACGCCCGCGACAGTTGCGCGCCCAGCCAGATGCCGGGGATCGAGCCCACCAGCAAGGCCAGCAAGAGGGTCCAGTTCACCGTGCCGAGCCACACATGGCCCAGGCCGGCAAGCGCCGTCAGCGGGACGGCGTAGGCGATATCGGTGCCCGCCACTTCGGCAGGCTTCATACGGGGATACAGCAGCAGGATCAGGGTGGCGCCAACCGCACCGGCGCCGATCGACGACACCGTCACCAGCACGCCGATCACGGCGCCCACCACGACGGTAGCAATGGTCTGGGCGCGGCCTTCCAGCTGGAACTGGGGATTGCGGGACAGCCAGGCCAGCAGCTGCTTGCGGAACAACAGCGACAATACCGTCAGGATCACTGACACGCCGATGGTCATGCGGATGGCATGCAGCCACTGCGCGTTAAGCTCACCGGCGCTCTTGAGCACCAGGATGGCCACCACCGCGGCCGGCAGGCTGCCGATGCACAGGCGGCGCACCACCTGCCACTGCACATGGCCGTGGGCGCGGTGCGCCAGCGTGCCAAAGCCCTTGGTGATAGCGGCGAAAGCGAGGTCGGTGCCAACCGCCGTGGCCGGCGAAAAGCCGAACAGCAAGGTCAGCAGCGGCGTCATGAGCGAACCCCCGCCTACCCCGGTCAGACCGACGAGGACGCCTACTAGCAGACCGGAAACGGTATAGGCAAGAGACATTGGGGTTCACCAGGCCGTTAAGCGCCCGTTGCTGCCTAAAAGTGAGGCAAGCACACGGAGGTTCCGACCGTTCATTAACAAAGTTCGAGAATCGTAATAAACTGCCCTCATATCTCAAACTAATAAGAAGTTGTTTGTTTATACGAACCTAGGTATATGAACCTGCATCAGTTCCGCTTTGTGCGCGAAGCAGTACGTCAGAACTACAACCTGACCGAAGCCGCTAAAGCGCTCTACACATCACAACCCGGTGTCTCCAAGGCCATCATCGAGCTGGAAGAAGAGCTCGGCGTGGACATCTTTACCCGCCACGGCAAGCGTATCCGCAGCCTGACGGAGCCCGGCCGCCGCATCCTGGAGTCGGTGGAGAAGATCCTGCAAGAAGTGGAAAGCCTGAAACGCGTGGGCAAGGACTACGCCGCCCAGGACCAGGGTAACTTCACCATCGCCACCACCCACACGCAGGCGCGCTACGCCCTGCCCCGGGTGATCGCGGAGTTTACCAAGCGCTACCCCAAAGTGCGCCTTTCCATACAACAGGGCAATCCCACCCAGATCGCCGACATGGTGCTGCACGACCACGCCGACATCGGGATCGCCACGGAAGGCATCTCGGCCGACAAGAATTTGATCTCCCTGCCCGGCTACCAATGGCAGCATGTGATCGTCATGCCGCCCGACCACCCCCTGCTGGAAAAGAAGCACCTGGCGCTGGAAGACCTGATGGGTTACCCACTCATCACTTATGATCCCAACTTCGCCGGCCGCCCCAAGATCGACAAAGCCTTCGAGCTGCGCCACCTCAAGCCCGACATCATCCTGGAAGCCATCGACGCCGACGTCATCAAGACCTATGTAGAGATCGGCCTTGGCGTCGGCATCGTCGCCGGCGTAGCCTTTGACGCCGAGCGCGACCGCAACCTGCGCGGCATCCCCGCCGGTCACCTGTTCGGCACCAATGTGACGCACCTGGCCGTGAAGCAAGGCGCCTACCTGCGCAGCTTTGTCTATACCTTTATTGAGCTGTTCTCCCCGACGCTGAACCGCAAGCTGGTAGAACAAGCCATGTCGGGCGACCACGAAGCCTACGAACTCTGACGCACTACCCCAACCCAATCCTGCGCGGCTGACCAATATAGAGACAGACAGCCACCAGCCGCGCCATGCCAGCCCCGCCGCGGCGCCCCGGATGCAACCGGCGCGCGGCAGGGACGGATCACCTTGAATGGCCAACCCCGGTTGACCAGACTTATCAGCACAACCCAGCACCACCTCATTGGCTGCCCCAGGCAGCCAGAAAGACCATATGACCGAGCAAGCCACCATCCACTGGACCGAAGACGGCGAAGAACGCAGCGCAAACTGGCACTCAGAAGCCGGCGCGCCCCCGCCCAAGCGCGTCGTCATCGCTGACGACACCACCACCGGCGACACCGCCTACCGCCTCGCCTGCGAAGGCACCGCCATGCTCTGGCGCGGCGACTTCCAGAACGCCCGCCAGCTGCTGCAAGCCCTGGCCCGCCGCGCCGACAAGCCCAAGAAAGCCGCCAAAGCCTCCAAGGTGCCCAAGGCCAAGCCCACCCCCACGGAAGCCTTCCACCTGCACCGCCAGGCCCAGTCCCAGCGCGCGCGCACGCTCTCCATGCTGCTGCTGCCCTTCGACGCCGACCACCTCGTCCCCCTGCGCCGCTCGCCCGACGTGCGCGAAGCCTGCCTCGAAGCCTACGGCGAAGTCGACGCCCCCTACGTGGCCTCCATGCGCGAACTCCTCGGCCTGATCGGCGCCCACGAGTGGCGTAAAAAAGGCGTGGAAATCCCCGCCCTGGCCGAGCGCATCCACCCCTACTACGGCGTGTTCTCCCCCGTGCGCGGCGAATACATCGACCTGGTCGCCAAGGCCCAGCTACCCGCCGGCGCCCTCAACCTGGCATTCGACATCGGCACCGGCACCGGCGTACTGGCCGCCCTGCTAGCCCAGCGCGGCGTCAAGCGCGTCATCGCCACCGACATGGACCCGCGCGCACTCGCCTGCGCCAGCGACAACATCCACCGCCTGAAAGCCGCCGCCCAAGTGGAAGTGGTAGAAGCCGACCTATTCCCCGAAGGCCGCGCCCCGCTGGTGGTCTGCAACCCGCCGTGGGTACCGGCACGCCCGAACTCGCCGATTGAACGTGCGGTGTATGACCCGGATTGCCAGATGCTGAAGGGCTTTATCGCCGGGCTGGCGGATCACCTGGAGCCCAAGGGTGAAGGCTGGCTGCTGCTGTCTGATCTGGCTGAACACCTGGGCCTGCGGACGCGGGATCAGTTGCTGGGCTGGATTGATGAGGCCGGGCTGAAGGTGCTGGGGCGGTTGGAGGTGAAGCCTAATCATCCGAAGGCTACGGATATGACTGACCCGCTGCATGCTGCGCGCGCGGCTGAGGTGACTTCGTTGTGGCGGTTGGGTATTAAGTAAGCCGGCGTTGATCGCTGGCTATCGGTAAGTAGCAAGACCTGGCGACGCTCGCCGCCTCGGTCTGAAGACAATCAGAGCCTCTAACGTTGCGCTCTGTTGTCTCCCCTCTCCCGCCTGCGGGAGAGGGGCGGGGGAGAGGGCGGGAGCTAGCAAGCGCCACAAGCCCCCTCCTCCCCCAAACCTCAAAGCAACCCCTGCACCCGATTCAAAGCCGCATCCAACTGCTGCTTCAACGGTGTCAGCAAGCAATGCAGCCCGTGGTTGTCTTCCACATCCTCACTGTCGTAATCCAGCAGTCTTAGAACGGCACCAAGGCCAGCGCTTACCCGTAGCAGATCGGCGCAGCTTTCCTGCGCGATGCCTTGGGCGTCGTTGCGCAGGGCGTCTAGTTGGTAGGCTAGTTCCTGGACGCTTACTTTTGTGGGGGTGTCTGCTGGGAAGGTGATGCGGATCAGGTCGGCTAATAGGTCGGATTGCCGGGAGAGGGTGAGCGTGTGCTCGGGTGGATCGACGTAGGTGGTTTGCTCGGAGCGAGCGAGGGCATCAGACATAGCGGCTTCCTAGTTTGGGTTGGAAGACCCGCCGCTCATTTCCACGTGAGGGTGGCGGGCCCGCAGCGAGGGTGGAAACCGGAACGTAGGAACCGGCCAGCCCGAAAGCTGCCCCGCTCGGCCCGCCGTAGACATACTACGCGCGCACGAACGCACGGACACAAAAAAGCCGCAAATAGCGGCTGTCCGCCTACGTTATCCCGGGTTTCCACGCCCGATCACCTTTGTTTGAGGTGACTGGTAGATTGTCGGGGAGGTTTGCGGGGGTGTCAATCAGCGAGGACCATGCTCTGGACTGCGTCAACATCCGCGTTGGCTATCGGGGCATACTCGGACCGGACGGCGGGGCTCGAATTGATAGATTGCCGTACCCGCAATGACCGCAGCGATGAACCGAGGTGAATCGACGCGCCAACGTCTGAGTTCGGCCAGTTTCTGACATTCGCCGCCACCTTGGCACAGACATTTAAACGTCCGCTCCGCCCAGATAGCGAGCGCTCGCTGAGCGCAAGTATCACACCGCTTCGCGACACGGCCTTTCGTATGGAAGCCAAGTCGCAGGCCGCGAGGCCCCGCTAACAAGAGGTGCGACTCAAGAAGCGCGGTCATTCGCTTCGCTGTACCCGGCGCTGACCTCTCGCCAGGCCGCGATAATCGAATCCGCCGATCGATCGATATCCTCTTCAGCCGTGGCCCACGAAATGACGGAGAAGCGCATGACGAGCCTGCCGTGCCAAGTGGCCTCCGCGACGTAGCAGATTCCCGCAGCTTGGATTCGCTTGATGGTGGCCCTGGTTACTTGATCTCGGCGCTCAGGCGGCCCTCCCATGCCAAACTGTACGACAAACTGGTTCAGCTCCACTTGATTGAGAATCTCAACACCGGCTTCAGATCCGAGCCGATCCGCCATGCGCCGGGCGAGAAGGCAATGTCGCTCAATCATCGCCGCAATGCCACTGCGCCCGAGTGTGCGGATAAGCGCCCACGTCGCGAAGCCGCGCGCACGCCTTGAAAGCTCGGGGACATAGTGAAAGGGTTCCCGGCATTCTTCGCCCGCTGCGGGCAGATAGCTCGCTTCGTATGCCATCGCGTGCCGGTGTGCTTCCGCGTCGCGGACGATGGCATAACCGCAATCGTAGGGCGTTTGCAGCCACTTGTGGCCGTCGGTTGCCCAGGAGTCCGCCTGTTCGACGCCCGCGGTTAATTGGATCAGGGATGGACAGGCTCTGGCCCATAGCCCAAACGCTCCATCGACATGAATCCAGCCGCCATGGAGATGCACAATGTCCACGATCTCCCCGAATGGATCGAACGCGCCAGTGTTGATCTGGCCGGCTTGAGCAATGACTATCAGCGGTCCATCGCAGGACACCAAGGCCCTGGACAACGCGGCAACCTGCATACGTCCCGCATCATCAGTCGCGATTCGGGTGACGCGATCGTGCCCAAGTCCGAGATAACGCAACGCTGCAAAGATGGCGGCATGAGCGTCGTCGCCGATGCATACGTTGATTAGGGGGGCGCCGAACAAGCCATCAGCATCGGCATTCCACCCGATCTGTCGCAAAACCTTACTTCTGGCCGCAGCAAGGCAAACGAACGTCGCCATCGTCGCCCCTGTCGTGAAGCCTATCGAGCAGCACGCAGGCAAAGACAGCAAGTCCAGCAGCCACTCAACCACAATTTGCTCTACGACCGCATTCGCGGGGGACCCAAGATAGCTCCCGCTGTTTTGCCCCCACATGCTTGTCAGCCAGTCGGCCGCGACGCCGACTGGATGGGAGCCGCCTATCACCTTGGCAAAGAACCGAGGGCCTGCCTCCCCCATGAGGCCTGCGTCTACTCTGGCGGCCAACTGCCTTATGACTTCGGGGGGCGACATGCCATCGTCAGGCGTGGGTGCATACAGTACTTCCCACAATTCATCGAAGCTGGCGGTCGCCGCAGGCCTACGCGTCGTTCGGGAGTCATGGAAAGCCATGGCGAGAGCATAAGCCTCCTCGAAAGCGGCGCGTTGCTCATCCGACATGGCGGCCCCCTACGAAAGATTGCTCTATTTATAGAGGCTCTAGCGAATAGTTTTAAGGCCTTTATTTGTCGGGCGACACTATCGGCCATATGCAAAGCCTTCCCCAGGGCCGACGAGCCGCCCACGAGTCACGTCAAAGTCTGACCGCTTGACCTTGAAACCTGCCACTGGCACCGGGCGGTGTCGAAGGACAGAAACGGGTCGGTACCTGCCGTGCGCAAAGGTAGGTCGCCATGGTCGGAAACCGGCCATGAACGGCCATTCGCGCCGGCCCGCGCCAACGGCCGAAGTTCGGCCAACGCGGCCGGCCGGTTGGTTACCGGCCACCGTCCCTTCCCGGCCAGCTTCCGCCCTCGGACCCTCATCACTCCAATGGCAGAAGCTCCGCCATTTCAGCCGTTCGCGCTCTTGGCCCTGTGCGATCTGAAGAACAACACTGCCTGTGGTACGAATACGGGTTCAAGATTGCGCTACGAGGGACCGGCGACGACTACCCCGCTCAGCCGTCCCTGTATTGGGCTCCGCCATCGGCGTCAACCACGACACCACTCAGATAGGAGGCACGATCGGACGCCAGGTAAACGACCAGATCTGCGATTTCCTCCGGCCGAGCCGCGCGTCCGAACGGCAGGTGCTGGAGCATCTCCTCCCACCGCGACTCGTCCCCGAACTTCTGGAGCGCGCGCGCCTTGTAGAGCG